>CAADGJ010000076.1 GCA_900696505.1 uncultured Nitrosospira sp. | reverse complement strand
CTCTTACACTCCTGCGACGGCATCATCTCCGCTCGTCGTTCTCACCATATCCATCGATAGCGATGCTCCGAGCCCCGGCCAGGGCGCGGTGCGTATCGAGCGGCGCGAGAGGCCAGTGAACATTGATGCCCAATCACTCCTCAACACACGGCTAAGGCCTGTGGTTTGCCCGTGCGATCAATTCCTTCAGCCCGTTTAAGTCCAATGCGCCTGGAACCAATTCCGTTCCGACAATGAATCCGGGCGTGCCGCTGATGCCGAGGGTGCGTGCCAGGGCACGATTGGTATCAATGACCTTCTGCCATTCGGGATTGCGTATGTCGGCTTCCAGCTTCGTCGTGTCGAGGCCGACGTCGCCGGCCAGGCTGAGAAGCGATTCTTTCGCGATCTCGCCTTTGAAGGCCAACATGGCTTCATGAAAGGCCTGGTGCTTGCCTTGCGCCTTGGAGGCCAACGCGGCTTTCGCCGCCAGTTCCGACGCTTCGCCGAGGATGGGGAAATCCTTGTAGATGACGCGCACGCGCGAGTCTTCGTGCTGCAATTGCGTGACCGCGCCGGCCGCTCGTTTACAGTAGCCGCAGCGATAATCGAAAAATTCGACGAGCGTGATCTCTCCGGAGGGGTTACCGCTCACGGGGGATGTGGGATCGTTGAGCAACTCATGCTGGTGGGCTGCCAGCGCCACCTTCTGCTTCGCCTTTTCTTCCGCTTCACGTTTGGCTTCCAGCGCCTGCAGCGATTGCTCGATCACTTCCGGGTGGGCGCGGATGTATTGTTCGATCACCTGCTCCATGGATTGGCGTGCGGCCGGATCCAGCTCTGATGCGGTGGCGGATCCGGCCAGAGTGGCGTGAGTGAACAGCAGGATGAGTGCGGTGGTGGCAATGAGAGAATGGCAGCGATTCATCGGCCCTCCTTCAGTCTCGTCATGGTGCGGTGTCTGGTTGTGTGGCGCAGCGCGGACGGTCGGAGCACTCGGCGATCCATCCTTGTGAATTCGTTCATGCGCCGTATGTCGGATGCGAAAGGTGAAAGGTTCAACGGAAATATAAGAGTGGCTGGAGAGGGCGGTGCAGCTGGATAATCGGCAGATGATGGAATCATGCTGATCCTCGCGAAGCCACGCCCGGTAAGCCTTTGCGACCGGACTTCGGGAAGCTGGAGCATACGCAGCGCCGCAGTTCTGGGTCAACTGCGTGATGGAATAATGCGGGTATTTTCTTCAGAACCGGCGTAACGCTTTCTGAGCCAACGCCTTGACCTTTTCTTCATCGCCTGTGGTTTCCTGAATCGACAGATTGATGGTCGTGCTGCCCTTCTTCACGTACAGATTCACGTAATTCAGTCCGTGCATACCACGGTCCATGAACGCCTCGTCGCCCAGACCCTTTACCGTGACGGGATTCTTAGAAATGGACCTGCTCCGCCCGATGGGCTCGGATGGAAACACCCACACCTCCAATGCATCCTTGCCATTGGCAAACTCGTAGTTGCACCAGGCGGCATCGCCCTCTTTGTCGCCCGTTGGCTTGCCCTTCAACGCACCGACGGTCTGTTCGACTTCGGCGATCGTCAGGAGGGTGCAAGGATCGACATTGGGAGGCGCTGCCGATAGTGATGTTGGCGTGACCGAAACAAGAACGGCTAAGGACAGATATACAAATAAGACGCGCCTAGAAATTCGTGTTATGCCGACTCCTTCACGTGGCATCTCGGAAATCCAATTTGTGGAATTACAACCGGCCTACCGCTTTCCTGCCCAGGGTCTTCAGTTTTTCTTCGACGCCAGGACCATTTCTCGTCATCAGTACAACCAACGTCGCGCCTTTCCTGATGTACAGATCTACGGCTTCCGGGTCGACCTTGCCCCGATCCATGAAGGCTTCGTCGCCCAGTCCGCTGACCATGACCGGCTGTTTCGCATCTTTGCGCAAGGCCTTCGACCAGGAGGCTTCAGAAGTCCAGATTTCGAATTCATTTTTCTCGTCGGCAAAGTCGTAGCCGCATCTCACCCCATGGCCCAATGTTTCGCTGGTAGGGGCGCCGTTGAGCTTGCCGAGCACCTGTTCGACTTCTGCTGTGGTCAGGAGTGAGCAGGGGGCTGGAGGGACGGCCATGCTTGGCTCTGCGATGAGTGCGCTGCCGAGGCAGAGTGATGCGTATAACAACAGGCGAGGACGTGAGCGCCGCATAGTGTCTCCCTTCACGATGAAAAAGTGGTGTGTCCAGGCCACGTAGAGTCGGTCGAGGATCATCGAACGACTCCCGGACTGAACGCCTTCGGTCCTGGCTGGATGGCCTTGTTCAGGGACGTCACGGTGAATTCCACCGGAGCAGACCAGCGTGTGGGTTTCGGAGACAGCACTTGTGCGCTGACACGATAACTTCCCCGGCCGGCGATCATTGCCGGACCTCTGCCGGTTCCAGGAGCACCCCATCCCGTATATCCGGTTGGTGATGTCGCTTCGGCCAGGTTGACCGGTAGGTTGTTGAAGACCGCCCAGTTGCCCTGACTATCCCGGCGTTCGAGCCGCACCATGAAGCTCGTCACCTGAATCCCTGCTGGAGGCAGCAGTTTAATGGAAATGGTCGTATTCTCCAGAAATGACGCATTGGCGGCGGGGAGGACAATTACCGGTGCGACGACCGCAGGCCCTTGCCGGGCAGCGCCCAGGATCTGTTGATTGTGTTTTTGCAACGCGGCGGCCGCGTCCATTTCTGTTTTGAGCGCGGCATCGCGCTGAGCGAGCAGCGGTGGGCGGTTGTAACTGAAGCCGGTGGAATTAGGCAGGGCGGAGCCGGAGAATCCGTCCCTCAGCCAGTCCAGCCAGAAGCGGGCTCGAGCATCTTGTGCTTGACCGCTCGTGTTGAACGACCCATTCGCGCAGGCCACTTTTCCGGCCCCGACAGCAGGCCCCAACCAGGGATCGCTCGGGCAGGTCACGGTGGTGGTAGCCGTTGCGGAGAATCCTTGAGGCAGATAGACATGCACCTCCTCTCTCGCCAGTCCCGTGTGTGAGTCGTAGGAACCGCGAGAATCCCAATTCACAAACCCGGCTGGCACCGCGCTACACGAGGTGGTGACATGATAGCTTGAGAGGGCCGCCGTGAAGCTTGCCTCGATACGAGGAGGGCCACATTGTATCGCCGGCTGCTCCGCATGCAGGACACCGACACCCGCTACTGTGATGGTCGCTGTGACCAACCATATTCCGAGTCGCCAATGAGGGCGCATAGATCCTCCCTGTATGACCGAGTGGTGTTCATTTGCCCGATTGATTGCGGCGTTCACGACTACTTCTCCCGCTGGGACTGAGGAGCGGGCGCATTGCCTTCCTTCTTGCTTGTGTCCTCGATTCCACGCGGCCGGACGAAGAGCCTGCTTGCGCCGCCCTGGGAGGAAGTCGTCGGGGGTCGGGTGGACGACGCAGCACCGCCCGCGTTTGCCAGCGGCGCCTGCATAACCGATGAACCGGATAGGGGTGTCTGTTGCAATGCAGGCGTCAGAGATTTTTGCGGCGTTCCTGGCGTCAGCTGAAACGGCACGGGACTGCTCCAGGGGCCGGGAGGAGTTTTTATGGCCGATCTGGCTCGCACTTGCCAGCGTCCGGAGTAGGCACCTGTGACGAGCGGAGCCACGAAGTATCCCTGGGTGAGTTTCGTGGTGTCTACAGCCATGATGGTGATGAAGGGATAGGAATCTTTCTGTGCCGGCGGGGCATCGAGGTAGCGCAGTTCCAATTCCGCCACATTGGTCACGCCGACTGCAGGAGGAATGGCGGCGATGAGTAGCTGCCCTTGCGTGACCCGTTCACCGGGCACCGGCTTAGTGATCACGAACAAATCATCAGGCACCTGCAGCTTCTTGGCCTGCGGATTGAATGGCACAGATGGGGGCAGAGTTTGTACGAGTGGAGTGGCGAGCTTTCCCGTCGGTGTACCGAGCCGCGCAGGGATCGGGGCGCAGATCAGTCCGAGAGAATCGATGAACAGCCCGGCGCGGCCGCGAAAGCCTGAGGCGATCTCGCCAGGCGGGCATCCATTCGGATATGGGCCTTTCGTTACTCGTTCTTCGGAAGCCGCAGTGGGATTGCCAAAATCGAAGAGGCCGATCGACTGAGCAGGGCCGAGTGAAGCACAGTGGATTTCAACATACTGCACGGGCGGATTGGGTGATCTGACCGTTTCGACATACCACGATTGAATAACGAGGGTCTTGTTGCCGGTGCCCCAACAGGTTCGCTGACGGTCTTGGCCGCCTCCGCTGGCGCCGAACGACGGCCCGACCGCCGGTAATCCAAACGCCTGTGATCCCCTCAGCCAAGGCGCGCAGATCGGCGAGATGCGATCGATCCATTCGCCTGTTCTACCGGCCAGGCCCACAAGATAGGAGCCTTGTGGGCATTCGGCCCGGAAGAGAGAGCCGCCGGGGCCACCGATTAACTCCAGATCGGTCGCCGAGGAGAGCGAGGGGAACAAGCCCAGGCTCAGGACGAGCAGTGCGCCCGACGATACGTACAAACCAAGGCCATTCACGTCTGGCCGCAACCGCTGAGCTGAGCGAGCAGGACATCGAGCCATGGATCAGTTTCCTATTTGGACGAAGGACCCGTGCCCGGCGTTTCTTGCGAAGGCTGGTCGCCTTGCTCGATGCCTCGTCCCAGAATGCCGGGGACTTTCTTGAATTGGCGGATGGCTTGATTGGTTGTGTGCTGTGCCTGGTAGGCGCCGAACCGTCGGTTGAGGCTATTCACCGCGTCTTGATTCATGAACGACGTGAACGGACGCCGCCTGGCTCGAACGATATCGACAATATTGGGAGCCAACGGTTCGGGCCTGTAGCCTTGCGCATTGGGTGCCGTACGATCCAATGGCGCATCAACTGTAGGCACGATCTGGTCGCACTGCACAGTCGGATTCAGCCAGGGATCGGAGCTGCAGTGCATCGTCGTTTTGAAGCGGCCGTAGGGGCGTGAGGGTTCGCTGATCTTCGGGGCCGGCACGAGAATGTCCTCTGCCGCCTGGACGGTCGTGGGATCGAATGTTCCGACGCCGGTCCACGGGACGGACACTCTGATTGCCAGTCTGGTCTGGGCCAGGCTGCAAGAACCAGTGAAGACGTAGGTGTAGCGTGTCGAGACGAACGTCACGTTCTTGGGTTCACTCCCGAAACAATCGGGATCGCTGGATGCGACCAGTTCACCTTTCGCCTGTGCTCCCGAGGGGAACAGCACAGCACCTGATAGAGCGAGTCCGATGCCGACGACCAATGACCATTGCATAGTGTCCCCCTACGGACGTTCGACGTGGACGTGCCGACCTGCTGTGTGACGCGATCAGTTATCAAGCGTGTTTCTACAAAAGCCTTCTCGAACCGAGGCAAGCAACCCCCCTCCCATCGCTACGGTTGAAACAGTTTTGGCGCGCGTTGCACCGAACTGTTGGGTGTCGTGACCGGAGCCATGACGCCGAAAACGATCCACTCGCTCCATCCCGACACGAAGGGAGCGGTCATCTGGGCACTGATCCTCCAGGACCCGGTCGAAGCGATACCGCCTGGGGGAACGCCTGTGCCGAATCCCACGTAGCCCGCGGGCGACTCTCCAGTCAGTCCTCCGATCGGGAGCGTTGAGTGGGGGACCCAGTTGCCTGTCGGGTCTCTGCGTTCGAGCTTGACGAGATAACTTCGCCTGCCGACTTCGTCGGGCACCGGGGTGCCGTTGAGATTCGTCATGTGATCGCGCCACCCGTTGGGCGGCGCGAGTTTGATCGGGATGGGCGTTTGGAGGCGGAACTGCTGCCCGGCGGCGGGGGCGCGGACGATGGGTGATAGTGCCCCTTTCAGTGGAGCATTCAGTGCGAGGCCGCTTTTCAGCCGCTGGTCTACCTTGCGCTTGGCTTCGGCCACATCGGCATTGCGTTTATCTATCAGGACCTGTCGTTCAGCCGCCGTCAGAGCCCAGGCCGACATCGGTTTCGCGTCACCCCACAGGGCGAAGAGTTGCCCGATCGTCGGCAACGGTTTGCCATCCGGGCTCGTTCGCGGTCCCTCCTGTGCCGGTGTCGGGCCGGTTCGACCGAGAATCGGACAGCGCATGTTTGGATTTCGCGCTTCGTAGTAGCTCGTGTCCGGAGTGAGCCAGGGATCCGAGGGACAGGAGTATCGTGTGTGCCAACGACCGTAGGGATGGCTGGGTTCCGAACTGGATGGCGGGGGGATGTCGATCGTCTCTTCCGCCAGGCCATTGGCGTAGCTGCCGGTTACGGTGTATGAAAAATGTCGCGGTGCTCCGAGAGAGCCGTACGTTGTGCATTGTCCGCTGCCCTGATACGCCGCGCTGGTGGCCGTGAATTGCCCTGTCGTCGCGTTGCCTCCGCCGCAGGGTGCGGAGCCGGGTGCGTCAAACCCCGCGCCGTGGAGATGTATTGGCAACAGCAGGAAACCAATCCAGATCAGCGCCTTTCCAAGCAAGCGAGCGAGCCGAGTGGTCATGCAGGGCCTCTTTCGAATGCGATACGGGCTCTGAGTTTCACGGTGTTCCCCTTGCCCGGCAGGAACTGGGCTTGAGGCTGCCGTTTCTGTCCGTTGCGTACCAAGACCGCGAGGCCGGACCAGTGTGCTGTCGGGAGGCCCCTGTGGAAGAGTGCGCTGCGGTCCAAAAGACTTCTGCAGCGACTGAGTCGGTTGTGTCAGAAACAACTCAAACGGGACGGGGATGCTCCATGAGCTTTTGCTTGGGTTTGTGACACGTGTCCGAACTTGCCAACGGCCCGGCTGCCCGCGCGTGACGCCGCTCGGTACGAGGATTCCTTTGGTGAGTTGGTCCATCGACAGCGGCCAGAGATTCACATAAGGATTGAGCGCGGACGCATCCAGCCACGTGAACTCCACCTCTGCGGAAAATCCGCCACCGACTGCCGGCGCCGTGGCCTTCACCATGAATTGTCCCTGCACCACGCGCGCCCCCGGTTTGGGTTCCACGATGACCGGCCAGTCCGGAACGGCTTTCGAGGTGGCACCGACGCCGGCTTGGGTGGCAGGGGAAAGCGGAGAACCCAACGGCTTCTCGACAAAAGGGCCGAGCATGCGGGGTTTCTGGCGCGTGGCCGTGCCGATCTGATACTGCCGATCCACGGCCGCGCGTTGCGTAGGGCTAAGTGCGAATGACAGAGGGAGATACGCCGCCCCTTGCTGCAATTGCTGGTAGGCCATGGAGAAGTATCCGGCTAACGATGGCGGTGCCGTCTGTCTGATCACGAGGCGACAGGGGCCGCTAGGCGGGAGACGCCAGGGGTCGGACCCGCATTGCATCGTAGAGTGAATCGTTGCTGTGCCCGTGACCTTTCCCAACTCAACGAGCGTGAGCGTCATCGTTTCTAAAGTGGCTTTCGTATTGGGCTGGTGGCTGCCGGTTGCGCGCCAATCGACCACATAGGCGTTGTAAGGGCTGATTTTGCCTCTTGAGGTTTCAAATAGCGTGCAGGCTCCAGTGACGGTATAGTCCGAGCTTGTGGATTGATGCGAGCTGGTCACTTGACTCACGGCGCAGGCCATGGAGAGTTGACTGACCACGGCCGGTTCATCGGCCGAGGAAGAGGTGAGCATGGCCGCGGGCTGTAATATCAGCAACCCCAGGAGCCGAGTCCACGATCGAGACGGCCGAACATTCCGAGCGCTGCTCATCCAGGCTGCGGATTCTCGTTCCCTATTTCGTCGCTGTTGGAGCATGGTTCACTCCACACCGCATGATTGGTCCTAGTGCAAGGCGTAGGCCTTCACTTGACTGCGGGGTCCCAGCCTGGACGGAAGCTTTGGTACAGGTCGCGAATCGTCTTTGCCTCCCAGGATTGAACTCGACCGAAGACACCGTCTGGGGTTCCGAAATCACACGTGCCCGGGTTCGTGCCGTTGGCGTAATCAGGGTTGATAAAACCTACATGTGTCTCGTTGACCTGGGCGTTGTGATGCACGCAGGGATAGAGGGGCTTCTGGCCCATCTTCCCGGCGACAAGCGGGCCGGGATCCCCTACCGAGATCAATTTGGCCTGGACGATCGAGAACACGTTGAAGTATTTCTCCGTGCCGTTGGCGCCGACGACGCACGTTCGTTGTCGATCGTTCAATCGTCCCGGATGAATTTCCCCCTGGTACAATGTGGCGCAGAGAAAGTTTTCATTGGGCGTTCCGGTGTCATCCGTGGGTGCGACGCCGCCAAATACGGCACGCTTGAACACCTCCGGCGAATAGGTGAGTTCCGTCCCCCCGCCGGAAAGCGTGACGAAGCTCTGGAGGAGCACTTCATAGGCCGGAACGACGATTTCTTTCCCTTTCCATCCGATTGCGCATCCCGCCATGCCGGCGCGAATACGGCCTGGAACCTGTCCGCCGGAGTAGTAGGCCCGGCACGCATACTGGGGGCCGCCCATCGGGTACGCCCCGGTGGGAATCGCGCCATCGAGGGCGCGTTGCCAGACCGCGGCGAGATATTCATACCCGTCGGACAATTTTCCGTAAGCCAAGAAGCATCCACGTCCTCCTCGATCGGTCGTTCCCACAAAGAGCGTGCCCGGTGTTTGAGCCAATCGCCCACGACAGACGGCGGCCGAGCCGTACCGATTCACTCCGACAGAAATCGGGTCGTTGTTGTTCCCGTACCCGCTGTTGAAACCGATCCAAGCCGGTGTTGGGGGTGGCGAGAATACTCGGGCTTGGACCGGGAGGTTGGAAAGCCGCGAACTGCTCACCGAAACGGGACCACGTCCCTGAATTCCGGTGAACGACCCCATCGCTTCGAGTCCTTTGCCTTCGGGCATCAGTAGCGCGAGATGCTGGCTGCTGTCGTCCGACTGCATTGCTGCCAGTGGAACGGCGAGCTTGGTGTCATGGTTGAACGATTCAGCGGCAAGAATGTACGGCTGCGCTGGGTCCTGTCCGATCAGGGCGATCCGAGCGCCTTCCCACGATGTAGCGGTGTACGAACCGGAAGGGACGAGTACATCCCCATTTCCCGGTGCAGGAAAATGCACTGCGCGAATCAGTGTCACGCGGCTTGCCTCAGAGGAGTTCATCGCCGCCGCGACTGTCGCTTCCGGCGCTACGGGCTCCGTAATTGAGGCCATGTCTGGTGCGCACCCGGTCAGACCTGCGACTACCGCTAACAGTATGCTCAACTTGAACTGCCTGTGCATGGATCCCCCTTCCAGTCTCATCCCTTCAGACTCACTGATTTCGCGCGCGTTCGTCGTGGTCTCTCTTGTAGGTCGACACTATTCTGGGAAGAGCCTCGCTCATGGTCCAAACATTTTGGGCGCCTTCTGAATCACCTTGTTCGGCGCGGTCACGACAAATTCGATGGGCACACTCCAGCCGGTTGGGCGGGGGAGTGACACCTGGGCACTGATGCGGTACGTGCCAGACAGAGACACCATGCGAGAAGGGTCTCTGCCGTTTCCTGGCGTGCCCCATCCCAGGTAGCCCGTCGGCGAACCGGCTTCAGCTGCGCTGATGGGCAGGTTGGTGACGAGCCCCCAATTTCCCAGGCCGTCTCTCCGTTCGAGCTTCACGATGAAACCGGTTGCCGTCATACCCTTGGGAGGAAGCAGTTTGATGGGCACGGCGTTGTTTTGCAGGTAGAGCGCTCCTGCTGCCGGTGACAACACGACGGGAGCGATCACTGCGGGACCCGGCTGAATACCCTGTTGCAGTCGCTGGTTCTGTTTTTGTCGCGCTAGCTCCGCTGCCTCGGCAAGGGCCTGTTGTTCCGCCTGGAGATCTCTTGGTCGTTGGGCCAGCAGAGCAGCCCGATCATAAGAGAACCCGGTGGTGTTGGGTTTCAACGTCTGTTGGAAGCCGTTCCGCAGGTAGGTGACGATGTAATCGAGACTTTGCACATCTCCGGTGGAAGAGAAGACCGGCTGGGTGCAGGCCGCTTTACCCATCACCAGCCAGGGATCTTCCACGCACCCAAGCCTGGTTTCGATTTTCCCCCGAAGCGGCGGGTTCCCGTTTAATTGGATCGTTTCTGCCACCTTGCCTTGCCCG
>CAADGJ010000075.1 GCA_900696505.1 uncultured Nitrosospira sp. | reverse complement strand
GATCGTGCCGGTGTGCTTCGGGCCATGCTGCGGGCTGATGGTGCCGGTCCCCATACCGTCGACAGCAGCCGAAAGAAGGCCTACACGGCAGCCAGTTTGCGCCGTGCGACCAGTGAGTTGGCGGACATGATCGCCAAGCAACCGGCGCTGCAGGCGTTGCGAGAAATGAACGAAAGCATTTTGATGGTGGGAGGCGGTTTGCCCATTGAAATTGCCGGTGAAGTGGTCGGCGCGATCGGGGTCGGCGGCGCGCCGGGAACGCACCTGGATGATGCCTGTGCCGAAGCCGGTCTTGATGCCATCGGCGCAGCCTCGAAGATGCCTGCCGCGAAATGAACCTGGTGCAGCGACGAGGACCGGCCTGGTTGGTGATGGGGCTGGTCCTCCTCCTGGCAGCTTGTAACAGTGATCGTCCTGAACCGGCTGAGGCGGATGTGCCCTCGGCAGGGCTGCGCTTGCGGGTGACACGCGTCGCCACACATCCCTTTTTGTCCCGCTACCGTTTAACGCTGCAGGTAGAAGGATCTCGCGGCTGTACCGATACGGCGGAGTTATTTCCTGATACGGGATATGCCGGCAGGCGCAATGTGTATGCGCAGGCGTCGGGGGTGATTACTCTGCTGGGGCAGTATGATGCCCGAGTGATTGACCCCGCGCAGTGCAGAATTCGACTGGTGGAGTTTCAGTCAGTAGGGGAGCCATCGAAGTTTTTAGGCGCGTTCGATGTGGATGCTGAGAAACGTTGGCAATTTATCCCTGCCTCAATGAGGCCCGAGCGCCCGTTCGAAAAGCACTAAGTGATCCTCAAGAAGTCAGCCGCTCTTTGAAGGTCAGTTCTGCGACTGCCGACTTATCCAATTCACCTTTTCCGAGCGTCACCAGCCGGCGGTATTGATCATAGGTGGCCTTCGCAAGCGGAAGTTCCAGCCCGACTTGTTCGGCCAAACTGCAGGCAATACCCGAATCTTTCGCAGCATGGGCGGCGGAAAAGTAACAATCATGCGCGCGCTGCTGCATGTCTTCGCCATCCGTTTCCAGAACGCGGGAGTTGGCGCCGGTCTGAGAAAAGACTTCTCGCAGCATCGTCAGATCTAATCCCAAGGCGGACGCTAATCCGAGGCCTTCCGCCAGGGCGGCGGTATTGGCGTTCATGACCATGTTCACCAGCGCTTTCACCTTGGCGGCGTCGCCGGCGGGCCCGATAAAGCGCAAGTGCGCGCTCAGATCCTTGAGTAACGGGGTTGCGCGTTCGAACACGTCCCGGCGCCCGCCGCACATGAGATAGAGCGTGCCATGGCGGGCCTGGGGAATACTGCTCGCCATGCAGGCTTCGAGGCTGTGGCCGCCCTGTTGTTCCACCAGCCTGTGCACTTCCATCTGGGCAGCGGGAGAGAGCGTTGCGCAATTGATAAAGAGACGGCCAGTCGCATGCCGTAACAAACTGTCCGGCGTATTTGGCGCATAGATGTGGCGCATGGCTGCATCATCCGGGACCACTGTCAGGATCGTGTTGGCCAGTTCGGCGACCCTGGCGGGAGTTGGAGCGGCCACACAGCCGAGCTCGTTGGCGAGTGTTTCGGCGCGTGATGCCTCGGTATCGTAGACGGCGACAAGCTGATAGGTGAGGTCGTGGAGGCGCCGGGCCATGTTGGCTCCCATCCGTCCTACCCCGACGATGCCGATACGAAACTCCGCCTGTGCCATCCGCAACCTCCTGGAAAACATGGTACTCTGACTGGTGTGGCAGTGTACCACAGTCTATTCAGGCCCCGGTATCGCGGCATCGGCTGTGAGGCCCGGGGGCGCTCGGATAACGACGAGGGAGTGTGTGATGCAACAATCGATTATCGGATATCACCAGGATGAGGAGGGGCATTGGGTGGCCGACCTGCGCTGCGGGCACGGCCAGCACGTGCGTCACCAGCCGCCGATGACGAGTCGTCCGTGGGTACTGACCGAAGAGGGGCGGCAGGTATTTATCGGCACTGAATTAAATTGCAAGAAGTGCGATGAGGGGGGAGATGGGTTCTCGCCGGCAGAGCCGCTTTCGTAAGCGCCGTGGAGAGAAAGCGATACCTGTGGCCCGGACCATCACAAGGTGGTGAGGTCCGAGCCGATTCGCATATCTATCTTAGGCCCAGAGCCAATCGATCAAAGAAGAAAACCAGCCGGTCACGCTGGAAAACCAGGATTCCTCCGCGGGGGGTGCTGCAGGGACCGGCCGCGGGGCAGGCGGAGCAGCGGCAGCAGCCGGGGCCTGGCTGACCTTTGCCGGTGCATTCGGCGTAGCGGGTGCAACAGCCGCTGGTGCGGCTGAGGAAGTCGCCGGTGCTGGAGCCGCGGCTGCCGCTGGAGCAGGGGGAAGTTGGGCCGGGACGGTCGCCGGGATCGGCGGCAGTGAGGATGCGTCAGCCTGCGAGGGCTGCGGTGTGATCACCGCGACCATGTGCTGCTCCGGTGAACTGATATCGACCGGCGTTGCCTGTGCTTCCGGCCCGGATTGCTGCGTGCCCATCGTCCGATCGCGCAACGTGGTCAGGCCTTCCAGCCGTTTCTCAATCCGCTTGGTATCGCCGATCTCCTTCAGCATGGCCTGATGCTTGGCACGTAAGGCGGCAATATTGTGCTCAAGCAGTGCCAGTTTGGCTTGATTGGCCTTGTGAAGTTGATCGTAGGAAGCTTGAATGGTTTTCAGCTCGCTCTTCAGGTTGGCAAGCGTTCGCTCATCGCGCTGATTAGCGAGGTGTGCTGCCTCTCGTTCCTGTTCCAGGCTGTGAATATCGGCCTGAGTCTGCGCCAGCTCGCCCGCCCGCGTTTTTACTTCATGCCTGGCAGTGTCGTAGGTCTGCTGCGAGACGCAGCCTCCCAGCGTCAATGCCGCGCCTCCGACCATCCAGCAGAGCGTGAAGACAGATCTGAGCCGCGGGTGTGGGGTGATTGATTGCATGGGACGATCCTCCCGGATACGAACGGTGGCGATAGGTGCAAAAGGTGGTCCCCTCAGCGGAGCCACGGTGCCTGAGGTTAATTTTTCAGAAAAGTGAAAAAACGGCAAAATATTTCGGGAAACCTGCAGGCAGCGGTAGGGAGAGTCTGAGCGACGGCGAATTGAGCGGCCGGTTATTGAATAGTGAGACAGTGGGTGGGAACGGCCATCTGCATGTTGAGTCCCGCCTCCTGCCAGGGGAGAAGGCGGGGTCCCTGGTAGCGATACCCGCCGATGACGGGATCGGTCGAAAGCAGGAGCGGTGTGTCGAGATCCAGCACGTCGAAATCGCCCAGCCCCAACACCAGGCTGAACGAACAGCCCATCGCGATGCGCGTTTCGAGCATGCCGCCGACCATGAGTCGAAGGCCGGAGGAGCGGGTGAAGTCTGCGATGCGCCGTGCTTCGATTACCCCCGTTTTCATGATCTTGATATTGATATAGTCGGCGGCCTGCATCCTGACCACGCGGCGCGCATCATCCAGCGATCGGACGGATTCGTCAGCTGCGACGGGAATGCCCGTGAGATGCCGAATGGCGTGAAGTCCTTCGAGGTCGTCACGAACCACCGGTTGTTCCAGAAGGATCAGGCGCCCTCCGAACTGTTTCACTCGGCCGGCGAAATGGATGCAGTCCTCGCGAGAAAAGCCCTGATTGCCATCACCGATAAAGCTGATGCCCGGAAGCGCCTCATGCACAGCCTGTAGGCGGCGTATGTCTTCCTCGACGTCGGTTCCGACCTTCATCTTGAATAGGCGGAAGCCTTGCGTATACCAGCCGCGCGAGAGGGCCAGCGTTTTGTCGAGGTCGCAGATCGGAATGGTGATGTCGGTTTCACGCTCCCGGACGTCGGCTTTCCCCCACAGTTGCCACAGCGGGAGGCGCTGAGACCGGCAATAGGCGTCGAGAAGGGCCGTTTCCAGGCCGCATCGAGCGGCGGGAAAGAGCGGAGCCTGTTCAGTCAGGTGGTCTGCAAGGGCTTCGTAGTCTCCGGCAGAGTGTCCGATCAGTCCAGCGGCTAATTTCTGGGCGGCAGCAAGGCAGGAGGCTCGATCCTCGCCTCCCACTTCAGGAAACGGCGCGGCCTCTCCGACGCCGTGAGTCCCGTCCTTCAAGGTCACCCGCATGAAGAGGTTTTGCGCCGTCACACGCGCGCCTGTGGCGACGACAAAGGGATCGGTGATCGGAATATCGACCGGCCAGATCTCGATGCGCTGTATGATGTCGGAATTCACCAGGGGCGTCGTGGCTGCAGGTGGAAGCTCATCCGTAGCGATCGTTTTGCCAGGGAAGGGCGGTATTGGAGTAGCCGCGCACTTCCCAGAAACCCTTCTCGTCGTGCTCCGAGAAGGTAATTTCCTTGATCCATTTGGCGCCTTTCCAGGCGTAGCGCTTCGGGATAATCATGCGCACCGGACCACCGTGGTCCTTCGTGAGCGGCCGACCATTCCATTTATAGGTGAGCAGCACGTCATCGTCCAGACAGGCGCTCAGCGGTAAATTGGTAGTGTAGTCGTCATAGGACTTGAACAGTACGAAGCGGGCGGAGGGATGCGGTTGGACCACGGCGGCCACATGCTTGAAGCTCACCCCTTCCCATTCATTGTCATACCGGCTCCAGGAGGTCACGCAATGAAAGTCCGAGATATTTTTGAACTGCGGTTGCGCCAGAAAGTCTGTCCAGGTCCAGGTCATCGGGGCCGCGACTGCGCCTCCGATGGTGAGCGTCCATTCGGTAAGCGGAATATCGGGCTTCTGACCAAGGTCGAGCACCGGCCATGTCTCAACGAGGTGCTGGCCTGGCGGGAGCCGGTCGTCGCCTTCATAAAACACCTCACGCTCTTCTCCGCCTCGCCGGGCTTTGGCCCAGTTCTCCTTGGTTTTGATCAATCGGTCATTCTGATCCATTCCGGCCTCCCTGTTCACAGAGTAGGACAAGATGCCCGGTTCTTACAAGGGTTGAAGCGAGCAATGACAAAGGGCGAGGACACATGCGTATGGCATGAAAGGGCCCATGATTCTGCGCCAATGTGCGGGTTAGAAGGATTCTCAATGCTGGAGCAGGAGATACATTGCGCACAGAGAGGGAAGGCCGCAGGGGGCGTCGACGTCAGGCAGCCTCAAACGGGGGCCGACTGGGAACCTTAGACGTGCAGTCTGGTCTCGCGTTCACACCAGCGTTGCGGGCGCATCAACGTGCCCAGTGCCGCAATGGCGCAAATCGTGGCCAGTAACACAAAGCTGGCGATGAGGAAAAATCCACCCTTCATATCGTGCACCGAGAGCGGTCCCATGACGTCACCCCCTTCATATGCCCTAATTGTACCACTTCACTCCGTGCGCCAGCCGCAGCCACAACGCCATGATTCTTCAGGTGAATTTTTTCTGAGACGGCAATGGCAATGGGGACAGGGGCGCATCCACACGTGTAAAGCGGTTTCGTAAGCGGGGTGCGAGGTACGGGTCTCCTGTGGAACCGAATGTGTTGTCGGCATGGCAGCGTCCAGGACATCAATGATCGTGTACACGGACGACATTACCTCCACTCGCCTCCCGGCTTCAAGAGTTCTTTCGGAGGTTGCAGCCCTGCACTTGAGGGTGCCGATGACCGCAGGGGCAAAAAAATGCAGAAGCGAGGAAAAAGAGGCCGCAGCATGGACGACGAGGACGTGATCTGATTGACACAGGAGCAGGTAGACACGATGATACCGCCGGGAGTACCGAACACGATGACGATTTCAGCCGATTCTTCTCTTCCCAAGGCGCGCGCCGGTAGCGGCAAACTTGTGTTGGCGTTACTCGTGGGCTGTGCCGTGGCGGGATTTCTTTATTTCGATCTGGGGCGCTACCTTTCCCTGGATGCGTTGAAGGCCAATCGCGATCAGCTGCTTGCATTCACGGAAGCCAACTATTCGACGGCCGTTGCGGTGTATGTGTTGGCCTATTGTGCGGTGGTCGGGCTGTCATTGCCGGGTGGCGCGATTATGACCCTCGCCGGAGGATTTCTCTTCGGGAGCGTGCTGGGGACGCTGTACGTGAATGTCGGCGCCACGGTCGGCGCCACCCTGGCATTTCTGGTTGCGCGGTATCTGCTGCGAGACTGGGTGGAGCGGCAATTCGGTAGCCGACTCGGAGCCATCCAGGAAGGGTTCGCTCGGAATGCGTTTAGCTACCTGCTGACTCTGCGATTGATCCCGCTCTTTCCGTTTTTCTTAGTCAATATGGTGTCGGGATTGACCCGGGTGAACGTCGGCACTTATGTGGCGGCGACATCCCTCGGTATTATTCCGGGAAGTTTTGTGTTTGCCTATGCGGGGCGCCAACTGGGCACCATCAATTCGCTCAAGGAAATCGTGTCCCCCAATGTATTGATCGCGTTTACGCTGTTAGGATTACTCGCGCTGGTCCCCATCCTCTACAAGCGGTTTGCCGGTCACTCGAGCTGAACAGAGAGAGACGCCTCTGGCGAGGGCCTTGCGTAGAGAAAGGTCGTGTGGATGTCTGTAAGGACTGCCGATAGTCAGCACCTCGTTCTGCCGGATGACGAGCACAACCGCAAACTGGTGGGCAATGTGCATCCATCCAATTGGGTGAATCCTGAACCGGACGGTCGATATAACATCGTCGTCGTTGGGGCGGGAACGGCAGGATTAATTACGGCAGCGATTGCCGCGGGCGTAGGCGCGAAGGTGGCGCTTATCGAGCGGCACTTGATGGGTGGCGATTGTCTCAATGTCGGCTGCGTGCCCTCCAAGGGAATGATACGCGCCGCAAACGCCTGGGCACAGGTGCGCGACGCGCCGGTATTCGGCGCCCGCATTCCGGATGGGGCGAGCTTCGATTTCGGCGCGGCAATGGCCAGAATGAGGCAGCTGCGGGCCAGAATCAGCCATGTGGATTCTGCACACCGGTATAAATCGCTGGGCGTGGATGTCTATATCGGCCAGGCCCGGTTTGTCGGCGCAGATACGGTCAGCGTGGAAGGTGCGGCAGGCAACCGGACCTTAGCCTTCGTCAAGGCGGCTGTGTGTACAGGGGCAAGGGCCGCAGCTCCTTCCATCCCCGGCTTGGCAGAGGCGGGCTATCTCACCAATGAAACGGTCTTTTCGCTCACGGCGCTCCCCGAGCGCGTCGGCGTCATCGGGGCCGGCCCGATCGGGTGCGAATTGGCGCAGGCCTTGGCACGATTCGGCAGCCGAGTATCGCTCATTGAGGCGATGCACGGCATCCTCCCGAATGAGGATCGAGACGCGGCGGAATGTGTCCAACAGTCGATGATCCGTGACGGTGTGGCCCTGCTCTGTTGCGGGAAGGATCTCCGGGTGGAGAAGGTCTCGGACGGCAAGCGGCTTATCGTCGATTCTCATGGACGACACCATGACCTGACGGTCGATGAAATCCTCGTAGGGGTGGGCCGTGCGCCCAACGTACAAGGCTTGGGATTAGAGGCCGTCGGCGTTGAATTCGATAAGACGGGCGTCACAGTGAACGATCGCCTGCAGACGACGAACCCGCGTATCTACGCTGCCGGGGATGTCTGCTCGCGCTATAAGTTCACCCATGCCGCCGATGCGATGGCGCAGATCCTCATTCAAAACGCGCTCTTTCCTCATCCCTTCGGGTTGGGATATGCGAGCATGGCATCGCTCAACATGCCCTGGTGCACCTTCACCACTCCGGAAATCGCCCATGTCGGTTTGTATGAAGCGGAGGCGGTGAAACAGGGACTGCAGGTCGAAACCTATACCTATGCGTTTAATGAGGTCGATCGAGCCATTCTGGATGGTGATGAAGAGGGTTTTGCCCGTCTTCATATCAAAGCGGGTACCGATACGATTCTTGGGGCCACAATCGTCGGGTCGCACGCAGGGGACGTGATCAGTGAAGTCTCTGTGGCGATGAAAGCCGGCGTCGGCGCCAAGACGATTGCCTCGACTATCCATCCCTATCCGACACGTGCGGAAGTCATCAAGAAGGCGGTCAATCTTTGGCGCAAGGCGCATTTCACCCCGCGCACCAAGTCACTGCTGACCAAGTTATTTGCCTGGCTGAGGCGATGAACACCTATGCGGCCCATCGGCCCAATCCTCTGTCTCGCATTATTCGGCGCAACGGTGATGGGAGAGGCACAGCAGCCGGCCTTGTTGCCAGTGGGAACGTTTTCCGCTGCAACAGCGGGACCTGCATTGCCGGATGGCTGGCACATGCTGACGTTCAAGAAAATCGAGCGGCATACGCAATATGACGTCATCAAAGACCAGGCCATATCTGTTGTCAGAGCGGTGAGCGAGGCCGCCGCTTCCGGACTGACCAAGGCGGTGACGATTGATCCGCGTGAATATCCGACCGTCCGCTGGCGTTGGAAGGTCGAGAATGTTTTGAACAAGAGCGACGTGAGCCGAAAAGACGGCGACGACTATCCGGCGCGGTTGTACATTACCTTTGCGTATGAGCCGGATAGGGTGAGTCTCGGGAAAAAACTCAAATACAAGGCCGGCCAAGCGCTATTCGGCGACATTCCCATCGCCGCGCTCAACTATATCTGGGACAGCAAGAGCCCGGTCGGAACCGTGGTGGACAATGCCTTCACGAGTTTTGCCAAGATGATTGTCGTGGAGAGTGGGGCTCGACGGATTGGTTCCTGGATCGAAGAGGAGCGGAACGTCTATCAGGATTATCTCTCGGCGTTCGGGGAGGAACCGCCCGCGATCAACGGCATTGCGATCATGACGGATACGGATAATACGAAGGAGCGCGCCGTGGCCTATTACGGTGATATCGAGTTTGTTCGCGCTCCGAAATAGCTGACGTAGCAACAGGTGTGAGGGATGAAGGAGAGGCCGACCTGTGCAGGGTCGGCCTCTTCGGACACCGGCGAGCTGAGGCGGGTTCGCAATGTCAGCGGGTTACTGAATGGAATTGGCGAAGCCGCCGTGAGTAATCTCAGCCCGAATGGTGTCGCCCACCTTTTTGTGACCTCGAAGTTGTTTGGTGCCTTGCCCCACACGCACCTTCATTTGACTGCCGTCGTAGTCCTCGACCGTATAGGTTTCTCCCTGAATATCTTTGACGGTACCGCCCACGGTTTTCCAGGCCATGCCCGGTTTCGAGTCGTATTGGCCTGGCTTGACGGCAGCCGATTGCTCAGGCACGGATCCTAAAAGAGACGCCGCGGCAGCTGCGGATGTGGTCGCGGCCGGCGGGTGATGTTTGCCCGACTTGTCTTTTTCTTTTGCTGATGCCGGTGCAACCGCAAAGCTGATGGTGGCGAGGGTCGCCACGGCGATGCCCAGCCATGAAGTTTCAACCGTGATCTTCATAGGAACCTCCTTCAGTGATGACGACTGCGGGTCGGAGACTGACTGAGCAAGCCCCATGCCTCAGAGATCCTGGGTGATTCGCTCGGATTTGTGCCGGTTGTGTCCGGTTGGCGTGATAAGACAGGACCGGCAGGAGAGGAAAACGCCAACATCTGTTCAATTTTGCCCAACCCTTCTCCGGATCCTTCCTGACTTCTGCTGTTTCGCTGGGACACGCAGTTCTCCGTATAGCGTTCTCGGAAATCAAAAACTCGTTGTCAACGAACCAGCCGCCTTGTACGTTGAAATGAACGACAGGGCTTTCGCGATAACCAAGGGAGGATGTATGAAGCAGGTGATTTGGAGTGTGGCTATACTGTCGATGTGTGTCCCGTCATTGGTCTTCGCGCAGGCGGAGACCCCAAGAATCGATCAGCGACAGGCGAATCAGGAGCGACGGATTGATCAAGGCATTGCCAGCGGTCAACTCAATGAACGTGAGGCCACTCGCTTGAACAATCAGCAGGAACACATTAACAACATCGAGGACAAGGCCAAGTCCGACGGGGTGGTGACGAAGAAAGAACGCGCCAGGATCAAGCATGCCCAGGATCGTACGTCGCGCCACATCGCTCGCCAGAAGCACGACCGCCAGCAGCGTTAATGTTTCCATCCGGACCGACTTCGTCAGAAACTCAGCATGTCGGTCCGGGGCACTTGGTCGGTCTCTGCGCTCGTGCTTGTTGTCGGGTGCCTTCCATGCCGTCCACAGGTCATACTGTGGGCGGCATGGTTGTATCTGACCT
>CAADGJ010000074.1 GCA_900696505.1 uncultured Nitrosospira sp. | reverse complement strand
TCGCGACGCCAGGGGCACACCACGGACCTGACGCGCTGGGGACAGCTTGGCCAGAACGGCGATTGGGCGAATGCGCCGGTCAGCCTCTACGGTCGCAACTCGGCGTCCGGGACCTATGGATTCTTCAAGGACCATGCGCTCAAAAACGGAGACTTCAAAGATCAAGTGAAGGAGCAGCCGGGATCTGCCTCTGTCGTGCAGGGTATCAGCGAGGACCGGTATGGCATCGGCTATAGCGGCATCGGGTATAGCACGTCCGGCGTGAAAATGGTGCCGCTCGCAGCGAAGGCGGGGCAACCGTACATTGAGCCGACGCAGGCGAACACGAAGAACGGAACCTATCCGTTGTGGCGGTACCTCTACATTTATGTGAACCAGGCGCCGGGAAAACCGCTCTCCCCTATCGTCAAGGAGTTTCTGGCCTACGTATACAGCAAGGAAGGCCAGTCCGACGTGTTACGAGACGGCTACTTTCCTGTCGATGCGAAATTGGCTGAACAGCAACTCGGCAAGATTCGGTAATGATCACGAATCCTTTGAGCTATCTCTCCAGGCCGGTCCACTTGCGGTCAGTGATCGACCGGCTCGCCCGTGGCGTCATTGCAGTGGGCGGGCTGGCGACCATCGTCAGCATTCTCGGCATCTTCTTTTTTCTCTTTCGCGAGGTCACGCCGCTTTTCACCGCGCCGAGTGCAAAGTTAAGCCAACGCTTGAGCGTGCCGGCCTTGCTGGCAGACGAAGGCCCCGCGCAGGTGGCGGTGGATGAGCATCGAGAGATCGCGCAGGTCTTCACGTCCGGTGCGATTCAATTTTTTGATCTGGCCTCCGGCCAGCCCATCGCACTGGAAATGCCGGCTCAGCTGACTTCACGACAGGTGACGGCCATGGCCTCCGGCGGCGGCCCCACTGCACGTCTGGCCGTAGGCACGGCAGCCGGCGAAATCTTGCTGTTGAAGATCGGCACCACGACGGAGTTTTCCGATCAGGGCGAACGGCGGAAACGGCCTCACGTTCGCGCCGGCGCGCCCATTCCGGTAACGGATAGCCCCATAGTTCGTCTGGCCTATCGCTCCAACGATCAGGGCAGTCTCCTTGCCCTCGCTACCAAGGCGGGACGTCTCTTCTTGGCAAGAATCGCTCCGGACGATCCAACGGGAGCAGGTGTAATTGTCACGGAACTGCCGCAACCATCGGGTGGCGTCGCGTCTCTGGCGCTGGAAGCATCACTTGAACATCTGTATGTGGGCACAACCGATGGGCACATCATCCATGTGGGTGTGTCAGAGACGCAGCCGCCGGATGTCAGGGCGTCGTATGCGGTCGCTGGACCCACTACGGCGATCAGTATGCTGGGATTCCTCAGTGGAGATCGCAGTCTGGTGGTGATGGCGGCTGACGGGGCCGTGTCGACGTGGGGCCTGGTGCGGCGATCCGATGTGCCCACGGGATGGACGCTCACTCAGATGCATACCTTCCGTTCCCATGCGGCTCCGGTGACCGCGTTTGCCCCGTCTCAACGGGTCAAAGGCTTTGTCACGGGCGATACAAAAGGGAATGTGTTCCTTCACCATGCGACCTCTTCGCAAACGCTGTTGCGAGTGGCCAACGGCGAGTTTCCGATTCGTGCCGTGGCCTTTGCGCCCAAAGGCGATGCGGTGATTGCCTTGGATGGAGCCGGACAGCTGTCGCTCTATCAGGTACAAAACCCCTATCCGGAAGTGACGCTGGACACTCTCTTCGGCAAGGTTTGGTACGAAGGGTACGATCAACCAGCCTATGTCTGGCAATCGTCCTCCGGATCGGACGAGGTAGAGCCGAAACTGGGGCTGCTGCCCTTGGCCTTCGGGACTCTCAAGGGAACGATATACGCGCTGTTTCTTGCCGTCCCTATCGCCATTTTCGCGGCCATCTGTACCTCACAGTTCATGCATCACGACCTTCGCGCGAAAGTTAAACCGATTATTGAAGTCATTGCGGCCTTGCCGACCGTGGTCCTGGGGTTTCTGGCCGGGCTCTGGTTAGCTCCCCTGCTCGAACGGATGCTTCCCGCGCTTGCCGGCATGGTGTTGGTTTTGCCCGTGCTGGTCATCGTGGCGTCCTTCTCTTGGCATCTCTGCCCCATGTCTATCAAACGGCATTTCTCCCCTGGGAATGAAGCCCTGCTGTTAATGCCCATTCTGGCTCTCGGGATCGGCGGGTGTCTGTGGGCCCATTCATTTTTTGAAGTCTGGTGGTTTGACGGCAACATCAAAACCTGGCTTTCTAGTCGGCTCGGTATCCAATATGATCAGCGTAACGCCTTGGTCGTCGGCATCGTGATGGGATTTGCCATCGTGCCGGTGATCTACAGCATCGCCGAAGAGGCCCTCTCCAACGTGCCGAAATCTCAAATTGCCGGGTCTCTGGCGTTGGGTGCCACGCGTTGGCAAACCGTGTTGCACCTGGTGTTGTTATCGGCCAGCCCGGGAATCTTTTCCGGCGTGATGATCGGTTTCGGCCGCGCTATTGGAGAAACCATGATCGTCCTCATGGCCACAGGAAATACTCCGATCCTGGACTGGAACTGGGCCAACGGGTTCCGGACATTGTCGGCCAACATCGCCGTGGAAATCCCCGAGGCGCCGCACGGCGGAAGTCTGTACCGGGTCTTGTTCCTGGCCGCGCTACTCCTGTTCATTGTCACGTTTGTCATTAATTCGCTCGCCGAACTGGTTCGCCAGCGACTCCGGGACAAATATAGCCATGGGTAAGCCATCTCTGCGCATGAAGGAGTTTTGGCGAGGCGGAGAACTCTTCGTCTGGATGACGGCATCCGGCGTGGCCATCAGCTTGCTGATGGTGGCCGGGATGCTGGTCCTCATTATGTTCAACGGCCTGGGGCAGTTTTGGCCCGGCACCTTGCAACAGGTGACGCTGAAGACGCAGGAGACGGTGATCGGACACCTCGTCGGCGAGGAAACGATTCCCCATTCGATGACGACTGATGCGCTACTGGGGCAACGGCGCTTTCGTTATCGCGTCGGCAATCGGGATCAATTCGGTTCCGAATACCGGTGGATCAATGAATCCGAGATCGCCTCGATATCTGCGCCCGACGATCTGGTGTTCGTGGAGCGTCGTGAATGGGGCCCTGCCTACGGCCGTATCAGCCTCGCAGCAGAAAGCACTGCGGCAACCAACGCCGATGGCAGCGCCTGGAGCACCATCGAAACGCTCGTGGACCGCGCCAACCAGTTGCGCCAGCGGATCGAACATCTCGAGCGGGAGGACATCGGGTCGATTAACTATCGTATCGAAAAGGCCAGGCTTGCGCGCCAGACTCTGGTGTTGAAAGGTGCAAATAACCCCGCCAGCTTTGAAGCAGACCGGCGTCTCGTCGAACAGATCGCCGCGCTTGAACGTGAATACCTTTCAAAGACCGACGCACTGGAGCAATTGCATAAAGAGGCAACCCAGGAGGTCGTGCTCCTCACCCTCTCCACCGGACGATCGGTGCGCCTCTCGCTCGATCAGGTCTTGGCTGTCAGCCGGCCGAATGCGATGAATGGGTTCGAAAAGGCTGTGGCCTATGTCCGGAACCTTTGGCATTTTGTCTCCGGCGAACCTCGCGAAGCCAATACGGAGGGCGGGATCTTTCCTGCCATCTTCGGGACGGTGCTGATGGTGTTTTTGATGACCTTGGCCGTGATGCCTTTCGGAGTGATGGCGGCGGTGTACTTACGAGAGTATGCGAAACAAGGACCGCTCGTCAGGCTGGTCAGAATTGCGGTGAACAACCTGGCCGGAGTGCCCTCGATTGTGTTCGGCGTGTTCGGGTTGGCCTTCTTTGTCTATGCGCTGGGGGGCACCATCGATCAGATCCTCTTTCCTGAATCCTTGCCGAATCCCACGTTCGGGACGGGCGGGATTCTCTGGGCTTCGCTGACTCTCGCACTGCTCACTGTTCCTGTCGTGATCGTCGCCACGGAAGAAGGCCTCTCCGCGGTGCCGCGCGATTTTCGGGAAGGATCCGTGGGGTTGGGGGCCACCAAATTTGAGACGATCCGGCATGTCATTCTGCCTTGCGCCTTGCCCGGAATTTTGACGGGATTGATTCTCGCTATGGCCAGAGCCGCAGGCGAAGTGGCGCCGCTGATGCTTACCGGCGTGGTGAAGCTGGCCCCGGCGCTTCCGCTGGACGAGTATCTTCCCTTCCTGCATCTCGAGCGCAAATTCATGCACTTGGGTTTTCATATTTACGACGTGGGGTTTCAGTCGCCGAATGTCGAAGCGGCCAAGCCCATGGTCTACATGACCACCCTCATTCTGATTCTTGTGGTGGTGCTGTTGAATCTGGCTGCGGTGATGTTGCGCAACCGCTTACGCAAGCGATTCGCGACCTCGGCAGTGTGATCACAGAGAGGAGTTCCCATGGAAGTTCAATCAGACAGGATGACGGTGACGGCGCCAAAGGTTTCTTTACGCCCCGCCATCTCCCCATCCCGGCTCGCGTCGCCTCAACGGGCTTTCGGGTCGCCGGTGCAGACAAAAATATCAGTGCGCGATCTGGATTTTTATTACGGACATCGGCAGGCCCTGTTTCATGTGGGGTTGACGATCCGGAGCCATTCGGTCACGGCCTTCATCGGCCCTTCCGGTTGTGGAAAGTCCACGTTGCTCCGGTGCTTGAATCGCATGAACGATCTGGTGGAGGGAGCCCGTCCGGTAGGCCGTGTGGAATTGGACGGCATGGATATCTACGATCCGGCCATCGATGTGACCGATTTGCGGAAGCGCGTAGGGATGGTGTTTCAAAAATCCAATCCCTTTCCCAAATCCATCTACGACAACGTGGCCTACGGTCCGCGTCTGCATGGGATCAAAGATAAACGGTCGCTCGACGAACGGGTCCAACACAGTTTGCAAGGCGCAGGCCTTTGGGATGAGGTGAAGGATCGCCTTCAGCACAGTGCCGTGGGACTTTCAGGCGGCCAGCAGCAACGGCTGTGTATCGCCCGTGCCCTGGCGGTGCAACCGGAAGTGATCCTCATGGATGAGCCCTGCTCCGCGCTGGATCCTATTGCGACGGGGAAAATCGAAGAGCTCATCTATAGCTTGAAGGAGACCTACACCGTCGTCATCGTGACGCATAATATGCAACAGGCAGCACGGGTCTCTGACCAGTGCGGATTTTTTCTCATGGGCGAGTTAGTCGAGTTCGGTGACACCAAAACCATTTTCACCACGCCTCGTGACAAACGAACCGAAGACTACATCACGGGACGATTCGGATAAATCGCGAGAGGAGCCTGAACTATGCAACGACACTTCGATCAAGACCTCGCGCATCTCAAACAGCAGCTGCTCCGCATGGGCGGCCTGGTCGAGTCGCAAATCCAGCAGGCCTTGCAGGCCCTAGTGGACCGGGATTCCGATCTCGCCGTCGATGTCATCAAGCAGGATCACGACGTGAACGGATTGGATGTCGAAATCGACGAACTCTGCGTACAGTTGTTAGCCCTTCAACAGCCCACGGCCCGTGACCTCAGGTTCGTCACCACCGGCATGAAGATTTCTTCCGAGCTGGAACGGATGGGTGACCTGGCCGACAATATCGCGCAGCGGGCGTTGGAGCTGAACAGCGAACCGCAGCTCAAGCCATACATCGACATTCCGCGCATGGCGAATTGGACCATGCGCATGGTTAAGGAGTGCCTGGATGCCTTCGTGAATTCCGATCCGGTGTTGGCGAGGAAAGTCTGCGCGGACGACGATTTTGTCGATGAGGTGAACGAACAGTTGTTTCGAGAGTTGCTCTCCTTTATGCTGGAGGCCACGCGTACCATTACCCGCGCCATCCGCCTGACGTTTGTGGCAAAATCGCTCGAGCGAATTGCCGATCACGCCACCAACATCGCGGAACTTGTCGTCTATATGGTTGAAGGCAAGAACATCCGGCACGTCGCTCCTACCGCGAGTTTCTAGATGCCCAAACTGGCCGTCCTCGACATCGGCACCAATTCCATCCATATGGTGTTGGCCGAGGTCCAACCGGATTACTCCTATAAAATCCTCGATCGTTTCAAAGACATGACGCGTCTGGGCGACGGGGTGTTTACCTCCCGGCGTCTTTCCGACCAGGCCATGATGCGCGGATTGGAAGTGATCCGCACACTCGTGAATTTGGCCCGCAATAAAGGGTACGAACAGATCGAAGGTGTAGCCACCAGCGCCGTGCGGGAGGCGAGGAACGGCGGCGAATTCCTAGATCATGTCATGCAGCAAACCGGCCTGACCGTGCGAGTGATTACCG
>CAADGJ010000073.1 GCA_900696505.1 uncultured Nitrosospira sp. | reverse complement strand
TGGATCCCGAACCATTACGGGAGTGGCAGGGACGGCGAGCCGACGCGCTCCAGATCGCAGAACGCGTGGCAGGGCTGCGCGCTGCAAGTGACCGGTTGCAGGAAGAGACGAACAATGCGGTGGCTGGAGTCAGGGCAGCCTTGCTGAAGCTGGGCCATCCAGTGAGTGAGGCGAACCCCGTGGATGTGACCCTGTTGCCGTCGTTGATCGAGCAGGCGGTGGCCTATGACAGCAAGGCCGTCGAGGCTGAAGCCGCTCACAACGCGAAAGAACAAGCGGCCACAGTGCAACGGATCGAACGCCAGCAACTCGACCGTTCGATGGCTGAGATGGGGGCGGAGTTACGGCGCCACCAGTCCGCATTGCAGGCGTGGCATGCGCGGTTGTTCCTCGCCTCCGATACGATTCCGGATGCGATTAAAGTGCGTCTCGACGAACTGGATGGCGCGGCACGGCAGGCGGCAGCCTTAGGTGAGGCAAAGCAGCGCAGAGCCCAGGTACAGGCTATTCTCGATGACCTGGCCGCACAGTCCAAGGATGTGGCGGCAGTACTCGATATCCCGGCGCCTCAGATGGTGGAGGACTTTGCGGATCGGTTACGCGGCAGGCTCGCGGCGGCAAAGGCTGCGGAACAGGAGCAGGCGACGCTGCTGCGGGATCAGCGGAAAGCCGAGGAGAAGCGGCGAGGCGCTGCCTCGGACCGGGCCGCGCAGCAGACCATATTGGCACGGCTGTGCGCAGTGGCGGGGGTGACCGGTCTCGAGGACTTGCCGCAACGTGAGGAGGCGGCCTCACGCAAACGGGAGGCATCCGCCAGCCTTACACATGTGCGGCAACAGATCGCTGCCGCATCGTCCCTTTCCGTCGAGGAGCTACGCCAGCGCCTGTCCGGCCGGGATGCGGTGACGATCGAGACCGAGCGGGAACAGTGCCGATCGGAAATTACGAGATGTGAAGAAGAGCAGGCGGCTGCCCGTCGCGCGGAAGAGCAGGCGCGATTAGCTCTGAACGCCATCGACTCCTCAGACCGCGCAGCCCGTGCCCGTGAGGCCATGGAGTCGGCTGCCGCACGGTATCGCTCAGCCATCAGGCCATGGGCCAGACTGAAACTGGCCCGCGCACTGCTGCAGGAAGCCTTGAATCGCTTCCGGGAGCGGGCACAGGCGCCCATGATTACGAAAGCCTCAGCTTATTTCGCGCTCATGACCGACGGAGATTATGAACGATTGATCAGTGACGACACCGGAGGGCAGCCGCGGTTATGCGCATTGCGCCAAGGCGGCACGTCGGTCGCGGTTGAAGAAATGAGCGAGGGCACGGCGGATCAATTGTATCTCGCCTTGCGACTGGCGGCGCTGGACATCCGTCGAGAGGCCCATCCGCAGATGCCGCTCGTGCTGGACGACGCGCTGATTACCTCCGACGACCGGCGCGTCGCTCACATCCTCCGGGCGTTGGCTCGCTTCGCCGGGGAGGGCCAGGTGCTGATCTTCACTCACCATCGCCATCTGCTGGACGTCGCGCGGGCGGCGATCGGCGAACAGGCCTTCGTTTCGCATCACCTCTGATACCAGTGCCTGGCTACGACCGGATGTGATGAGGGGGCGGGTTTCACCTAGTACGCGGCCAGAGTCTTCCGCGGTACGCTCAATAGGCAGAACCGGAAGGATGGATGCCATGAGCCCGGTCAATCGATTTCCCTCCTCCGACGACACGAAGGATATTCGCATTGTGGGGTGCGACGTCCATCTCACCTTTCACCAGGGTGGCGGTGAACGATGGTCCGTCCAGGCTACCTTCAGGTGCGGAGTCGGAGACAAGAGACGCGAAGAGTCCGTTGATTCCGGTCCATGCGCGACACGTGAAGAAGCGGAGCAAATCGTGCTTGGACGGGTAGGCCACAGGCTCGGACACAATGTGGACAGTCATACCTCCCGCGTAAAAAATCCAACCGAAACAAATCCTCAGTAGTCGTTCTGCCACGGGCTTCCGGTAGCGTTGCTCCCACCTTCTTTCTCCATGCGGGGTTTCACCTGTATCCTATGGACGAATAGGACGTCACACATTGTCCTGAGCATCGAAGGTAAGGGGAGGCCCGATATGAAGCGCTTGGACGGAAAAGTTGCGGTGGTGACAGGCAGCAGCAGCGGAATCGGCAAAGCGATTGCCTTGCGGTTTGCGCAGGAAGGGGCGACAGTGGTTGTTGCGGCACGGCGCTTCTACAAGTGCGAAGAGACCGTCGCGCAGATCGAATCAGCCGGGGGCCGGGCAGTGGCACTACAGACGGATATTGCCGATGAATCGCAGGTGGAGCAGCTCATGGCGGAAACGATCCGCCGATACCAGCGTCTGGATATCCTGGTCAACAATGCGGGCATCTTCGGCGGCCGCCGTCTGGAAGAGACGAGCACCGAGGCGTTCGGTGAAGTGATGCGAACCAATGTCCGGGGAACGTTCTTCTGCTGCCGCGCCGCCTTCGGGCTTATGAAAAAACAGGGCGGCGGGACAATCATCAATATGTCGAGCGTGGCGGGTGTGCAGGCCTGGAGCGGGACGGGCACCTACAGCGCCTCCAAACATGCCATCATGGCGCTGACGAAGTCGTTGGCGGACGAAGGGCGAGCCTATCGGATTAAGGTGAGCGCGCTCTGTCCCGGCGGGGTGGCCGATGAACTGGTCGATGCCACGCCAGAAGTGAGAGCGGCCAGCGAAAAAATCGACCCGTTCGACATCGCGGAGGCCGCTCTGTATCTCGCCTCTTTGGGCCCTCAGGCGGTGGTGCACCAACTCGTGGTGGATCGCCTAGGTGCCGACTGGTAGTAGGCTGTTGGAAAAGGCTTCCAGCGGCGTTCTCGCTTCGATCAGAGGCTCACCGTACGAGGAGAGTACGATTCGCCTCTGGGACACTGGGCACTCACCGACTCGCGCCCGTCCGCAGACGTGACGCTCATTCTTCTTCGCGTCGCGGACCTCCCTGCGGCCTTGCTGGACAGCCCTTTTCAGCAGCCTACCAGTTACACCACCTTCGCGATCGAGTGCACGTGCTTGGGGGTGTGAAACAGGAGCGGCGGGCCGAGTGGGAGGATGGATTTTCCCGTGAAGGCCTGCGTCAGGCTGCCGACCGCGTGATAAAAGGCCATCAGGCCGACGATGAGATGGCCCCAGCCCGGCAACAACTCGCTGATGAAGTCCAAGCGGGCGAAGGTGGTGGCCAGGAACGTCAGGGTAATCACCACGTGCAGGGCGCTGAGGGTCAGGTTGCGATAGGCCGTCAGAAAGATCATGACGCCGGAAAACACTGCATAGACCAGATTGATCGGCGCGTAGAGCACGGCATCGAACTGGAAGGTGGTGCTCGTGCTGACTAGTTTGACGGTGCAGAGGGTGATCCACAGGAAACCATACATCGTCAGTGCCGTACCGCCCAGTTGCTCGTTGTAACGAATATCGGTAATGCCTGCCAGCAGTTGGACGATGCCGCCGAAGATCAGGGCAATCACCAGGGCTCCTACCATATTTTTGTGCTGAATCCATCCGAGCTGGGCGACTCCCAGGGTCAGGGCTCCCACCGCCAGACCGAATAGGCCGATCGCCAGTACGTCGATTCGCCGAGTCTGATTGTCTTCGTTCATGGGTCTTTCCTCGTGAGTAGTAAATGCCCTACAGGAAACCTAGGGGTATATCCAGGTCGGCCCCTAGGATGCTGTAGCGAGGACAAAAAGGCAAGGGCAAATTCGGGCTAGTGGCTGGAGCAGATCGGATTAACCTGCCCCGGGAGTCGGTGGTTCTTTCCGGGGCGACGCGGCGGCGAGAAAGGTCTGCAGCCGTGCGGATTGCAGCGGCTGGACGGACAAGAAATGCACCCCGCAATTGGTACCGCGAGTCCATCGCACCGCGGCAAGGTCCACCAGAATCGGCATCTCATTCGGTGAGATTTGCAGACGTAACGAGAGGTAGGTATTGACCGGCAAATGCCGGTCGCATTCGATCCGACAGCCTTCCAGGGAGAGATCTAACAGGCGTCCTTCTCCAGTCGTCGTGGAATCCGCGGACAGGGATACACGGTAATGAACGGTCATGGACATGTAATGCTGTGCATCCTCGGGTGTAGTGAATAATGGCGCTACCCTGGTGCACCGTCGAACTCCAGGTGAAGCCTGAAACGAGTCCACAGAGCCGCTCGTCGCATCAACATCCCTCGCTTCATCGCCGATGCGAAAGAGCGAAGGCCTCGGGCGACGAGTGGGCCGGCAGACTGACATACCATGCCCTCCATTGCCTGTGCGATCAGGATAATGTCTCGGGTCATTTGGCGGTGGGGAAAGTCCTAGGGCAGGAAATCGGCTCTGGTCCTTGATTTGAGGAATGGGACCTGAAAATCGGCATCCGTTTGTGGTTCTTCAAACTACGTGCTGATCAATCATGCCCGGAAGAGTGGCTTAGTCGGATGATGATCGCCCTCTTGACTAGGTTCTTATGGAGGAAGAAGCTGGAAAGGTATCGGGAGATACTTGCCATGCCGGGGTGAATTGTTCCGCAAGAGCAAGAGAGGACTCCTTTCAACTCCGGAGGTTCATTGTGCGCCCTGCGGCTGGTCGGCCGCAGGGCGCTGTCATGTTATCCGCCCCAAAGGAGGTGTCGTATGAAAGCCTCGTTCTCCATATATGCGTTGGCGGCTATTGGAATGTTGGGAGCTGCCGTAGCCTTTGCCAATCCTGCGCTGTTGCCCCAGCATCCCGGGTATCCGATGGGCAAAGCGACCGATCCGGTCAACGGCCAGGCTCTCGCTAACGATCCTGGACGTGCCAACGGCGGCGGGGAATCCGCGCTTGCTGGCTCCGCCGCATTTGATGACCGGCACGTGTCACAGAAACTTTCGATCAACGACCAAAACCAGCGCCTGCTCGAGAAACCCGGAGCCGGGATTTTGCCGAAGGTGCAGGGACCCAATATTGTGATCGATCCGCCCGTAAAAGAGGGAACGAAGGTGCAGGCCTCACCGCAGTAACACCATCGCTCGTGTAACGTCGCATCACGCGCCGCAGGACGGGGAGTATTCCATTGGGAGACCCTGTCCTGCGGTCCTCTCCCGCTCCTTCACGCTGGTTTGATTTTCACCCCACCGCCTTTTAGAATGCCGCCACGTCTCACGGACCGTTATGCCTACAAAGCCTCGCACTCAGAAACCTTCTCGACGGAAGAAACAGACGTCGACTCCCGCCCTCCCGCTTGCGCGGGGACAGAAGCAGCGATTTCAGAACCGGTTGCTCAAGTGGTACAAAGAGTATGGCCGCGACCTGCCCTGGCGGAAGACGTCCGATCCCTATCATATTCTGGTCTCGGAGGTAATGCTCCAGCAGACGCAAGTGGATCGGGTCATCCCGAAGTACCATGAATTTTTGGAGCGGTATCCGTCCTTTGCCGAATTGGCCGATGCCCCGGTAGCGGAGGTCAAACAGACCTGGTACCCGTTGGGGTACAACATCCGTCCCGAGCGGTTACACAGTATCGCGCGTGAAACCGTGGCCCGCTATGGCGGGCAACTACCGAGTGATGCGGATGAATTGTTGTCCTTCAAAGGCATCGGGCGGTATACGGCCGGCGCGATTCGCTCCTTCGCGTTCAACGAGGACGCGCCGATCCTCGACACGAACGTGATCCGTGTCTTGCACCGGGTGTTCATCGCCGAGGGGGATCCGAAGGGACAGAAAGCGTTGCTCTGGGAACTCTCCGAAGCGTTGATTCCTCGGGGTAAGGGGTACGATTTCAACCAGGCGATCATGGATTTCGGCGCCACTATCTGCACGGCGCGTAATCCCTATTGCCTCCTCTGCCCGATGAAACCGCTGTGCAAAACTTATCCGTTCGGTGAGAAATAATCCTCGACGAACGGGTCATCGCATGATCGTCAAGTGCGAAGGGCTGATGGGGCAACGACTCGATACGGGGAAGGTCGCGATGCAGGTGATTGAAGTAGCGGCCGGAATCATTGCTCACGAAGGACGCTACCTGATCGCCCGCCGCAAAGCCGGCGCGCACCTGGGAGGGTTGTGGGAGTTTCCCGGGGGCAAACGTGAAACAGGCGAAACGCTGGAGGAATGTCTGCATCGGGAGTTATGGGAGGAGTTGCAGGTGCGAGTCAGCGCACCGACTCCCTTTCAGATCGTACGGCATGAATATCCCGAGAAGATTGTGGAATTGCATTTCTTTCGTTGCCGCATCGAGGCGGGTGTTGCGATCGCGATGGATTGCGCGGAGCTTCGATGGGTCTATCCTCATGAGATGGCCTCCTTCGAGTTTCCGCCAGCCGACCAGCCCGTCATTGCGGCGCTTCAGCAGAGGAAGGTGTAGGGGCGTATGAAAGTGGTGCTGGATATCGAAACCGTGCAGGCTCCCAGAGAAGAATGGGCGCGGATCGCAGGGCGGCAGCTCACGTCGGGCGAGGCCACTTTTGCTGAGAGCGGCGGTGATCTATTTGCCGTGGGTGAGGCGGAGGCTCAGCAGCGGCTCGATGATGAACTGTATGAGAAGTCTTCCTTCGACGGCACGTTCAGCAAGATCGTCTGCATCGGTCTGTTGGAGTTCACGGATACCCTGGAACCGAGAGGCGCCATCTCGTGGTATGGGGGGAATGAACAGGCACTCCTGCGGGCATTCTGGAGCCATCTTGGCCAGTCGCGTCCGTCGCTGTTCATCACTCACAACGGACTCAATTTCGATCTGCCCTTCATCAAAAAACGGTCGATCATTCAACAAGTGAAGCCCAGTATGGAAATCAACCTGGCCAAGTTCCGCGCGGAGCCGGTCTACGACACCATGGCTATTTGGAGCAACTGGGATAACCGGGGATGGGTCAAGCTGGATGTGCTTGCCCGGGCCTTGAATGTGGAAAGCAAATCGGGGAGTGGTTCGCAGGTCGCGCAAATGTGGGCGGAGGGGCAGGGAAAAGAGATTGCTCTCTATTGCCTGCAGGATACCTATGTGACCTATGGATGCTACTGCCGGATGAATTTCCGGCCGCCGATATCGAGGGAGATTGTGCTTCTGAAGCCGGAGCTGGTCGATGTGGGCTGAATGCGGTCCGCGAGGTCAGCGGACCGTCAGTTCCGCCTTATTGCGGGTCTCGCGTTTGGGTTGCTGCTGCTGAGTGTTTTTCACTGCCCGGAGTTCCTTATCCTTCGTTTCCAACTGCATCCGCATCGACTCTAAATCTCTTCGCAGCGCGCTGATCTTGGCGTCCTTACGGGCCATAGCGTCCTTCGTGTCCTGCAATTCTTGAAGCGTCTCGTTCAAACGTTCGTCGTCGGCAGGGGCCTGGTTCGACGCCACCTTTTCCATGACTGGCGCCGGCGCGGATTGCTGCTTGGCCGGTTGATCGGGTGCTACGGCAGGTACGTTTCGCACGCTGAGGGCTTGTGCAGGTTGGGGAGCCGGAGCAGTGGTCGCTGCGGTCATGGGAGCCAGTTCGGGCTTTTTGACAAACTGGTGATAGTCGATCGCAAGCGACTTCATCTGCTGCCGTCCTTGGATAACGGCCGGCAACGCTTGTTCGAGCTGCCCGGCGGAGGCCGGCATGATGCTCACGATTCGAGCCGCTCGCCCGTTTCCCAGCCATGTTGACTCGGTTTTGGCCAGCGAGCCGTGGTGCTCGGAAAGGGTGAGATACAACCGGTCGTTCTTCACGTAAAGGGTGCCCGCGGTGGGTTCAGAGCCTGACCCTGCCGATGAGGAGAGCCGGAAAGCGACCACGTATTCGGGTTGCGCTTGGGACAACGCTTGGGCTAGCAGGGGAGCAAGATAACGCACATCCTCATCGCTGAACACTGTCATCGGCTTGCTGCCATCCACGGGCAGATTCGACATATCAGTCTGCGCCTCCGCAATCACGACGGCCCGCAACAGGCTGTCGAGTGTGGCGGCATCTATGGAGCTGGGATGGGAGGCTTCAAATTCCCAATCGGGGACTTCTTCGAGCCGGACGGAGCCTTGAGGCTGCATGGCGGCTGTTTGCTGAACCGAGGGGGCGGTGGAGGAACAACCGGCGGCCAGGGCTCCCATCAAGGTCAATCCCAGGATTCCGGAGTTCAGGCGGTGCATCAAAAAGAAGTGGGAGCCGTGAATCAGCATGGCGGTCTTCCTTCTCGGCTGGTCGAAGCGGTGACGAACAGAGGCGGTGCGGTTTCAGGGAGAACAGGCAAAACGACGGATCGGGATTACCAGATCCCCAGACCCATCATCACCACGCCGAGAGCCATCCACCCGAAGACGCCAACCGCGATGATGGTTTCCAGGCTGATCCCCTTAGGGGCTTCTTCTACGTGGGTCTGGATGATGTCTTTCTTCATGATACGGCGTCCTCTGGCTCGGTCGGGTGGTTGGTGTGGTTGCCAGACTGGACCAAGCAAAGGCTATGCCCTGTTTACAAAGACTTCAGAAGTGCGATTTCTCACTCCCGTTCAATTGCTGTCTGTAATGGATGTTGAGCTGAGACGTGGCGGCACACGCTCAACACTGGGGCCTAAGCTATTGATGTTTCAAGGCAGTGAAAAGGCTCCGTTGAGAGGTAAGAAGTGATGGGCTCGGGAGAAGGTTGGAAAATACGAACTCGCTACGTCGTATCTGCGTTCCTTATTTTTGTCAGTCTGACGCGCGCGGGCGTCTAAAATTTGGCAAGAATTGTTCAGAACTGGGCAATAAGATCCTCCTCTTTCTGCACAGGACGATTGGTCCACATTGCGAGGGGAGCCGATCGTCCGGTGCAATGACCGGTGATGGGTCATTCGATTGTGAACAACTGAGGGATGAATCACGAGAGAGTGGCACCAGGCTCGCCCCGGCCCATGAGGACGGCG
>CAADGJ010000072.1 GCA_900696505.1 uncultured Nitrosospira sp. | reverse complement strand
GTCACAGACCTGATGACGTCGCTGGCCGTGATTTTTATCCTGCTGTTCAGCGCCTACGTGACCAAGGTGTCCGAAACGGAACCACAAACGAAAGTGAAGGCTCCTGTTCAGGCGCCCGAGCGGAACGTCGCGACGAGCACAACTGAGGATATGAAGGGAATGCTTCGCGACCACTTTCAGCGGTTCGATCTGTCGCTGGATGCCGACCCGGCTGATCCCAATGTCGTAAGAATTGTCGTCCCCGATGCCTTGTTGAACTTCGAATTTGGCAAGGGAACGCTGTCGTCCGTCGCGGATCGGTTTCTGGTGGACGCAATGCCCACCTACGCGGCGCTTCTCTGTGGCGCCATGCGGGACCGCATCGACTCGCTGGTCATCGAAGGGCATACCGATGATCGCGGATCGGACATCTACAATTTAAAGCTCAGCCAGGAACGATCACTAAATGTGATGGTGAAGGGGCTTGAGGTGATTAAAGACTCGGCGCCCTGGGCCTATCGCTGCTTTCATGAAAAGACGTCCGCCAGTGGACGAGGCCGGCAGGATCTGGTGATGGATCACTCCCGGGCGCTCGATCGGGACAAAAGCCGCCGGGTGGTCTTTAAGATCCGTTTACGCTCCGGGGATCGACCGGGGGAAATGAGTCAAGCCATGCGGCAGCTTGAATCTCCTGCCTTCAGTTCCCGCCTCTTCTAGCGCGCGTTCGATGGCGGCGCATCCTTGGCGCAGCGAAACCCGACATCATTTCTTCGCGCATCAGGCGCATACCCGGCGCGATTGGCGGATCGAATGGTCTTGGCATCATTGTTCCAAGCCCCGCCGCGTAATGCCCTGAGGGGGCCTGCTGAGGGGCCGGAAGGGTTTTCTCGCTGGCTAAACTGGTAGTAGGTGGCGTCGTACCAATCGGCGACCCACTCCCATAGATTCCCGGCCAGGTCGTACACCCCGTTCGGCGTTTTTCCCAATTCAAATTGCCCCACGTTGGTCAGTGTGTCGTAGCCATGCCATTTAGTGTGCCCGGCGTTGGCGTGGCCCCTCGTGGGCTGAGCATCTCCCCAGGGATACATCCGGCCCTCGGTTCCCCGCGCCGCCAGTTCCCATTCCGCTTCCGTAGGCAATCGTCTCCCGATCCATCGGCAGTAGTCGCGCGCGTCATACCAATTGACGCCGGCCACCGGTTTGCTCTCGTGGACACCGCTGGTCGCCTCATTCCATTTGAAGGGCGGATCTGCCTTTTGTGACATGAGAAACGCGGCATACCGAGCGACTGTCACTTCGTGTGTCTCCAGATAGAATGCCTTGACCAAGACGCGATGTACCGGCTGTTCGTCGTCCTGGCCGCGATCACTTCCCATGGCGAACTCGCCGGCGGGGATGAAGGCCATGGGAGCGCTCTTTGAAGAATTGATTGTGACGGCGTGGAATTCCGTTTGGCTGGCGGAAAAGGCACTTGGCGGGGTGTCATAGCCGAGGCTGGCCTCAGGAATCATGAGCCAGAGCAGCCAGGTGAAAACATACGAGAGCAAAGCCAATGCGCGCATCGGTTGAAGGCTAATCCACAGTCATTCCATTCAGACAGCAGCTCGTTACACGTCTATTGTATCGCGTCTGCGTCGGGAAGTGGGATGGATGGAACGCGGGGAGCTGTATTGTCGCGTCGACGACCTGCGATCGGAGCTGGGTGTGGCCGCGAGGGTAGTTTACTTCAGCAGATGGTCGGAGATTAACGCGGCCAGCTCGTCCGGCTCGACGACTCCTTCGCGAGTCAGCAACAGTTTGCCCTGCGCGAAGATGTGTGTGGTGGGGTACGTTTCAAACGTATGCGCTTTCTTGATCTCGCGGCAACGGCCGGGGACATGCATCTTGGCCTTGCCGATCTTGATGGTGGGAAATTTTGCGGCGGTTTCTTCCAAGATGGGATCGTACTGCTTGCAGGGTTCGCAGGTGGCCAGCCCATAGGCCACCACTGCACCGGCACTCTCGGTGAATTCTTTATAGTTCTCATCCCGAACATCTTGGACTGTGCCGGTCATGGGCTCTCCTCGTCTAGGACAGATGATCGAGGGGAGGGCCTCGTTATGGCCCTATCCCCTCGGTCCCCGTTTATCGCTTAGCTCAGTTTCGCGAGGGCGGCGAGAATGTCCTTATCTTCCCGCGCGACCTTGATTTCCTGAACCTTGACGTACGCCACTTTGCCATTCTTGTCGACGATGACCGTGGCGCGCTTGCCGCAATTCAACGGCTCAAAATACAATCCGTACTTCTTGACCACTTCGCGGTTGAAGTCGGACAAGAGGCGGTGCTTCAGGTCGAGCGAATCCGCCCAGGCCTTGTGTGAAAAGAAGCTGTCGCAGCTGATGCCGAACAGTTCGGCATGGGCGCCCTGGAACTTGGGGAAGTCATCGGTCAGGCACTTGTTCTCGCCCTGACAGACCGGGCTCCAGTCGAGCGGGTAAAACGCGAGCACCACATTGCTCTTTCCCCGATAATCGCTCAGCTTGACGTCCTTCTGATCCTGATCCTTTAATGTAAAATCCGGCGCGGTATCGCCGACTTTAATTTCTGCAGCCACATCACTCATTGAAATCCTCCTAGGTTAGACCTGCGGAACTGCGCAAACTCATTCGTGGTACCACGCCTGGAAAAACCTTGTCAACGGGGCCAGAAGGCCTAGACGAAGAAGGTGAACGCCGACAATCGATTGGTTTCGCAATGGCTTAGGGGCGAACTGAGGCAGGTCACAGAAGGCCGGTACTGATTTGTCGGAAGGCCATCATACGGCCCGTTGGTGCGGCAGTGCGATGCTTGACGAATCGAATGGTGTGAGCGACGGCATGGAGATCCATTGTGCCTCCCACCTTCTGATTTTGCCCCTTCCGCAAAACGGCGTCGGCGGCACAGTGCAGCAGCGCGATGGTTTCTCGCTCCGGGAGACCTCGCGGCTGGATCACTTCCAATTCGTCCAAGCCAAATTTCGTAAGACCGAGTGTATAAAACCATTCGGAAGAATGATCGTCGGTCTCGCCGTGCTGGACGGTGACATGGTCGGCGGTGACAAACACATCCAACGGACGATCATTCCAATCCGAAGGATTCAGGTATTCATGGGAGGCCACATCGAAGGCTGTCCCTTGCGTGAGCAGCGTCAGGCCGCGGGCGAGTCGGGCAGTGACCAACACAGTGTCTGCGATGGTGCTTGGCGTGGCGGAGGAGAGAGAAACGGCACCCAGTTCTTGATGATCCCATGACAGGACCTGCTGCCATTGTGCAGTTTCGGTATTCGGCAGACTGGTTATCACATGTGCCCGCCAGGGACCGTGGCTCGCGCTGGCACGGCCTTCTGCGACCGGTTCCAGCCAGGTCAGGGGCCCTCCGTAGTGGAGGTCGTACCAGACCTTCAGTTCACCGAGGGACGGCGGCATCCCTCGATACCCGATCACGTAGAGCGGAGGCTTTGCGGGAGAAGGTTTCGGGGCCTTTTTCCGAATCTTCATGCAGTCCGCGCAAGCAGGGCGGGAATTGTTAGACGCTACTTCGCGTTCTTCTTGGCCTTCCGGCGGTCGTCCGGGTTGAGCATCCGCTTGCGGAGGCGCAAATATTTCGGTGTGACCTCGACCAATTCGTCCTGGCCGATATACTCCATGGCGAATTCGAGCGACATCTCCCGTGGGGGCGTGAGCACCAGCGCTTCGTCGGTGCCGGCGGCGCGCATGTTGCTCAACTGTTTCTGCTTGCAGACATTGACGTCCAGATCTTCGTCGCGGCTGTTTTGCCCGACGACCATTCCCTGATAGACCTCAACCGACGCGCCGATGAACAGTTCGCCGCGCTCCTGAGTCATGAAGAGTGCATATGCGGTGCTGGTTCCAGCTTCGAAGGCCACCAGCGAGCCATGGGGCGCCACAAGCAACGCCTTTTCGTCCGCTGGAGCATAGCCCGAAAAAACGTGGTGCATAATGATCGTGCCTCGCGTCTTCGCGAGCAGAATGTTCTTGAGGCCGATGATGCCGCGTGTCGGGATGTGATACTCGATATGCATTTCGCTGGCGGTGCCTTCGGAATTCACGAGTTTCATGTGGCGGAGTTCACCGCGCCGTTTTCCGATTTCCTCGATCACCGGACCCTGATATTCCGACGGGACTTGGATGGTCAGCTCTTCAAACGGTTCCGTGACGGTCTCTCCATCCCGATGCAGAATGACTTCGGGCTGTGAGATTTGAAGTTCATACCCTTCGCGCCGCATCTGTTCGATGAGCACGCCAAGATGAAGTTCTCCACGTCCTGCCACCAGGAATCGGTCGGCGCTATCGGTCTCCTGCACACGCAACGAAACGTTGGTTTCCAATTCCTTGAACAATCGTTCGCGCAGGTGGCGTGACGTCAAGTATTTGCCGTCGCGGCCGGCGAAGGGGCTATTGTTCACGGAAAAGGTCATTTGCACGGTCGGTTCATCGATCGTGACGCGCGGAAGCGCGACGGGACTGCCCGGATCGGCAATCGTATCGCCGATGTTCACTTCTTCCAGTCCGGAAATGGCGACGATTTCACCGGCTTCAGCCGACTCTACGTCACTGCGTTCAAGGCCGGAGAACACCGCAAGGTCGGAAATCTTGCCGGGAACCTGGCCGCCGTCCTTGGTGAGCGTCACCACATTTTGACGCCGGGCGATCGAGCCGGATTGAATCTTGCCGATTCCCATTTTCCCTTTATACGAATCCTGCGCAAGAGCCAGTACCAGGAGTTGGAACGGATCGTCGCGGTTGATGGCCGGTGCAGGGATTTTGTCGAGAATGGTTTCCAGCAGCGGAGAGATGTCCGTCCCCGGCTGTTTGAGATCAAGGGTCGCGATGCCCTTGATGGCTGAGGCGTAGACAATGGGGAAATCGAGTTGTTCGTCGTTGGCGCCCAAATGCACGAATAAGTCGAACGTTCGGTTGACCACATCGTCGATCACGGCGTCCGGGCGATCGATCTTGTTGACGACCACGATCGCTTTATGTCCGAGGGCCAACGCTTTCCGCAAGACAAACGTGGTCTGCGGCATGGGGCCTTCTTTCGCATCGACGAGGATCAGCACGCCATCCACCATGCGGAGTGTGCGCTCGACTTCACCGCCGAAATCGGCATGTCCCGGCGTATCGACAATGTTGATCTTCACGCCTTTATAAATGACGCTCGCATTCTTGGCACGGATGGTGATGCCGCGCTCGCGTTCCTGATCCATCGAGTCCATGATGCGTTCGCCCATGTCATCGATCTTACGATGCACGTGGGTCTGCCGCAGCACCGCATCGACGAGCGTGGTTTTCCCGTGGTCGACGTGCGCGATGATGGCGATGTTACGAATGTCGGTCCGGCGGCCTTTCGGCGCGTGCAAACCTGAGGTGGATGAGGGCGCTGAGCTGTTCATAATCTCCAATGCCGTGAAAGTGCCAAAAAAAAGACGCCTTCCTACGAAGGCGTCTAAGCCTATGGACTATACCTGATTCAAACGACTTCCCGCAAGCTCATTGTGGAATGTGGAAAGGAAACTTCTTTCGACGACGATTCGCGCCTTGCTTGAGTTTGTCCGGTGCGCATTGTATGGTGGGGTTGTCGCGGGTTGACCTCTTTCCTCGCAACCATCCAACTTCATGTCCGAACTCGATCATTTGCTCGATAAGCCGGAAAAGCCACGTCGTCAGCGGCGGTGGTGGAAGATTATCCTCATCGGCCTGCTGCTCGCCATTGTCCTTGGCGGGGGAGGGGCCGCGGGGACTCTCTGGTATTTTTCTCAAGATCTGCCTTCGCTCGATCCACTCCAGAATTATCAGCCGAGTTTGGTCACGCGTGTTTATTCCGACGACCGGCAGGTCATCGGGCAGTTCTTCATTGAACGACGCTTTCTGAAACCCATCCAGGAAATGCCGAAGAGCCTGACGCAAGCCGTCATTGCGACCGAAGATACGCGGTTTTTCGAACACCCCGGCCTGGACATCGTGGGCATTCTTCGCGCGGCCTGGACGAACTTGCGCCACGGCGGCAAAAAAGTGGAGGGCGCCAGCACGATCACCCAACAGCTGGCGCGGTCGCTCTTTCTGTCGGCCGAGCGGACGTTCGATCGCAAAGTGCGCGAGCTCATCCTGGCCTACAAAATGGAGCTGGTGCTGACGAAGGAACAGATTCTGGAGATGTATCTGAACCAGATCTATTTCGGCCAGGGCGCGTACGGTGTAGCGGCGGCCGGGCAGACCTACTTCGGGAAAGAACTTTCGAAACTCACCTTAGCTGAATCGGCGTTCCTCGCGGGGCTTCCCAAATCACCCAGCCACTACTCACCGTTCAAAGCCTATGATCGTGCGAAGAAGCGGCAGGAACATGTGCTCAGCCGCATGGCGGAAGCGGGGTTCATCAGTGTCGCCGACCGGGATCAGGCCATTGCCGAAAAGCTGAATTTCCGCCGTCCCGGCAGCGAACATCTTGGCCCGTACTTTGTGGAATACATCCGTCAGCTCCTCGTGGCCAAGTTCGGCGAAGCCATGGTCTACAAGGGCGGATTGGAAGTCTTTACCACTCTGAATGCCGACATGCAGAAAGCGGCAGAAGCTGCCGTGTTCAACGGACTGCGTGAAGTGGACAAGCGCCAGGGTTGGCGCGGCCCGCTCCGCACCGTCGATGTGACCACCCTGGAAGTTCCGGCACCCGATCCCTCTGTGAAGCTCGCCGAGGGCGATATGATGGAAGGGGTGGTGACGAAAATCGCGAAGGATCATGTGCTGGTCCAGATTGGCGGGACAACGGGCCGGCTCAGCTTCGACGATATGGCCTGGGCCTCCAAATATCTCAAAGGAAAAGATCCCACAAAAGACGCCGTTCCAGTGAAGAACATCAAGCAACTCCTTTCGCCCGGCGATGTGATCGAAGTGGGCGTCAAGAAGCTTGATAAGGATGTCGTGCATCGGCGGTTGGAGCAGATGCCTGTCGTCGAAGGCGCGCTCGTGGCTGTCGATCCCAAAACCGGCGCCATTCGCGCCATGGTCGGCGGATATGATTTTGCGCGTAGCGAATACAATCGTGCCGTGCTTGCGCGCCGTCAGCCGGGGTCCTCATTCAAACCGATTATCTATGCGACGGCGATGAACCAGGGCATGAGTCCGGCCACGGTGGTGTTGGATGCGCCGGTGGTCTATGAGCAAGAGGAAGAGGACAAAACGTGGAAGCCGGAAAATTACGGCAAGCGTTTTCACGGCATCGTCAGCTTGCGGGAAGCATTGATCCATTCGCACAATCTCGCCACGGTTCGGCTGCTGGATAAGGTCGGGATTCGAAACGTGATCGATTTTTCGCGCACCGTGGGCGTCGTGAGCCCGCTCGCCGCGGACCTGTCGCTGGCGCTTGGGTCTTCCAGTGTCGGCTTGATGGAACTGGTTTCAGTCTATGGGGTATTTGCCAATCAAGGCGTCCGTGTCGAGCCCTATGCCGTGGCCAGCGTGCAGGATAGCGGGGGACGCACGTTGGAGCAGGCCGCCATTCAGCCGCGGCAGGTGGTATCTCGTGAAACAGCCTACCTCATTACGAACATGATGGAGGATGTGATCCAGCGCGGCACGGGCATTGCGGCGAAAGCGGTCATTGACCGGCCCGTGGCGGGAAAAACCGGCACCACGAACGACTTTACCGATGCCTGGTTCATCGGTTCGACGCCCAATTTAGCCACCGGAGCGTGGGTAGGGTTCGACGATCGGCGCCCCCTGGGAGAAACTGAGTCAGGCGCACATGCAGCCCTGCCCATTTGGATCGCCTTCATGAAGGAGGCGCTCAAACAGTTGCCGGTTGTGCCGTTTGAAATTCCGGAGGGAGTCATGTTCGTCAAGGTTGATCCTTCGACGGCGCTCCTCACCGATCAAGATGAACAGCGTGGCACGGTGGAGCTGTTTACCAAGGGCACGGAGCCGACGAAAAGTGCCGGCTCCAAGATCGATCCCACCGAATTCTACAAGCTGGATCAAGCCCAGGAGAGCGCTTCACCTTCTCCCGTCGAGCCGCAATAGAAGAGCCTCCAGATTATCTCGATCAGGCCGATCCATGGCCTGCGATGAGCCAGTTATGCGAGCGTTCTATCGACGTCCGTGAGGATATGTTGATGGAGCAACCGTACGGAATCGATCAGGACCGGGAGTCCTGATACTCCTCGTGCCAGGCCATCTGGATGGATTCGAGGATTTTCTCGTTTGATTTCTTGGGATCGTCTTTGAAATCCGGGAGGGCGACGATCCAGGCGTGCATGTCCGTAAAGCGGATGGTCAGCGGGTCAGCATCCGGATGCTCCTCGACCAGGCGAATCGCGATATCTTCCGCATCCTGCCATTTCAAATCCATCAGAGCTCCTCGCGTCGGTGAATCAGGTCACATCAGAGATTTTTTTGCCTTGAAGCCCTTGTTTCAAAGAATCGTCCAGCATGGCCACGGTCAGGCCTTTGGCTGCTTGCTCCAGGTCGGCCATACGCCCGCGAATGGCACGCGGATCTGCCCCCTCTTTGGCAGCCGCCAGGGCAGACAGCGCAGCGCGAATCTTGGCGATTTCTTCGGCCTCGACGAGATGTCCGCCGTCAGTCAATGACTTTTCGGTCGTGGTAATCAGAGCACCCGCATCCAGCCTGGCTTCGATCACTTTTCTCGCGCTGACATCGTCCGCCGCGAATTTAAAGGAGTCTTCGATCATGCGTTCGACTTCTTGATCCGACAATCCGTACGACGGCTTGACCTCGATCGACTGCGTCTCACCGGTCCGCATGTCCTTGGCCATGACGTTCAAAATACCATTGGCATCGATCAGGAACGTCACCTCGATGCGAGGCACTCCTGCCGGCAATGGCGGAACCTTGAGACGAAAGCGGGCGAGGCTCCGATTGTCCTTCGCCAGTTCTCGTTCGCCCTGGAGAATGTGTATGTCCACCCCGGTTTGGCCGTCGACATAGGTCGTGAACATTTCCTTGGCGCTGGCGGGAATCGTTGTATTGCGTCGGATCAAGCTGCTCATGACACCGCCCATGGTTTCGATACCTAAGGACAGCGGGGTCACGTCGAGCAGCAGCATATCGGTGGTGCCGCCGCTCAGAATATCGGCTTGTACTGCAGCTCCGAGTGCCACCACTTCGTCTGGATTCAATTCGCAATGCGGTTCTTTGCCGAAAAGAGCCTGAACCCGTTGGCGGACCAGAGGCATGCGCGTGGATCCGCCCACGAGCACGACTTCGTCAATGTCTGTCGGATTCAATCCGGAATCTTTCAGCGCCAGACGACAGGGGCCCAGTGAGCGCTCAACCAGAGGAATGCAGAGTGCTTCGAGCTGGTCGCGTGTGAGCTCGCGGGAGAACCGGCCCTGTCCATCAGGAAGATCAAGGCTCACGGTAGTCTTGAGCTCCTCTGATAGACGAATCTTGGCTCGCTCAGCCTGTAAGCGTACGGCCTGCATATGGTCTGGGTGTGTGCTCAGATCGAGTCCATGTTGCGCGCGAATGTCCTTCAGGAGCAGATCGGCAATTAACTGATCGAAATCGTCCCCACCGAGATGGGTGTCGCCATTTGTGGCAAGGACCTCGAAGATGCCGTTTTTCAACTTCAGGATCGAGATATCGAAGGTGCCTCCGCCCAGGTCGTAGACGGCGATGGTCCCTTGTGTTTTCTTCTGAAGGCCGTAGGCAAGTGAGGCGGCGGTCGGTTCATTGATGATGCGCAAGACTTCGAGCCCCGCGATCATGCCCGCATCTTTGGTGGCCTGGCGCTGGCTGTCGTTGAAATAAGCCGGCACGGTGATGACGGCTTTCGTGATGCTTTCTCCGAGGAAGGCTTCGGCGCGGAGCTTGAGTTCCTTGAGTATCATCGCGGAAATCTGTGGCGGGGAGTATGATTTCTCGCCCAACTGGATTCGGATGACTCCGCCCTTTTCTGTGAGCGTGTAAGGAAAGTAAGCCAGTTCGCCCTGCACGTCAGCCAGACTTTTCCCCATAAAGCGTTTGACGGAATAGACCGTACGTTCAGGATTTCTGGTGAGATGCTCCTTGGCCGGATCGCCGACGATTAGTCCGTTATCGGTCAGCGCGACGACGGAAGGAACCATGGCACGTTCGTGGCGGGCCGAAATGACGCGTGGGGTTCCCTTGTCCATGTAGGCGACAAGCGAGTTCGTGGTACCGAGATCGATTCCGACAATGCGTGCCATACAAGTTACGCGATCGTTGCGACGAGATCGTTGACAATGTTTTTGACATAGGTGCGGTTCGAAAGAATGTCCCGCATGTCTTTGAGGATAAGCGTCCGTTCAGCTCGCGCCTGCTCAGTGGCTTCCCCGCGATCTTGCAGAGCATCCCAGCGGCTGAACAGCTGCTGCAGTTTGGCCTCCATATCCCGCTGCCGTTCCTCGAGATTCGTTCGATCGGTATGGAGTTTCGCGCGCAGCGTCGACGCGTGTTCCGATGAGCGATCGCTCTCGCGGAACTCGTCGAGGGTCTCCTGCAGTTCAAGAATTTCTTCGAACAGATCCGCTGGCGGTGACGTACGGATATCTTTTACCGAACCGGCCTCGAGATCCAGCAAATACTCTGCCCGCTGAATCGGATCTCGTAGCGTGCGATAGGCGGTGTTCAACATGGCCGAGTTGCCGAGGCTGATAGACTGCTCCGCATCGCTTTTATTCTGATAGAAATCAGGATGGAATGCCCGGCTCAATTCGTAAAACTTAGATTCCAGGACTTGCGTATCGATGGCGAGGCGCCGGGGGAGCCCGAAGCAAGTGAAATAGTCGAGATCTTTCGACACCGGTTGTACTTTGACGCACCGGTCGCAAAAGTATTCGCCGGCCATTTCAGACTGGCAATGCCAGCACATGCTGCGAGCCATTTGCAGTTCGCGGCGGTCGTCGGCGTTATGGGTATGTCCACTCATCTGCACTCGCTCGCTCAGGCTGAAAACGATTCGCCGCAACCGCAGGTTTTATTGGCATTCGGATTCACAAACTTGAAATTTCCGCCCATCAGGTCTTTCTGAAAGTCCAGTTGAGTCCCTTGCAGATAGATCGCGCTCTTGGCGTCTACGATGACCTTCACGCCGTCGAAGTCGTACACCTGGTCGTACTGACCGATTTTTTCGTCGAAGTTGATGGTGTAGCTCAGTCCGGAACAGCCGCCGCCTTTGACGCCTAAGCGGAGGCCGCCTTCTTCAATGCCTTGGACATTGATCAGGCGCTTCACTTCCTTCAGGGCCGCATCACTCAGCGTAATCACAGGGGCTTGGGCATCGGTATTCGTTGTGACATCCATAGTGCGCTCCTTCCTGTCGGTTACTTCGAGTCGGCTTTCTTTTGATAGTCGGCAAGGGCCGCCTTAATGGCATCCTCAGCCAAGACCGAACAGTGAATCTTCACCGGGGGCAGGTTGAGTTCCTGCACGATATCGGTGTTCTTGATTTTGCCCGCTTCCTCCACCGTTTTGCCTTTCAGCCACTCTGTGGCCAGGCTGGAACTAGCGATAGCGGACCCACACCCGAAGGTTTTGAACTTCGCGTCCACAATTGTGTCGTTTTGAACTTTGATTTGGAGCTTCATGACGTCCCCGCACTCGGGGGCGCCGACGATGCCCGTACCCACCCCGTCTTCTTCCTTCTTGAAGCTGCCCATATTGCGGGGATTGTTGAAATGGTCGACGACTTTTTCGCTATAGGCCATGGTGTCCTCCGGAAAATATCACTCAGATGGTGGTTTCAAATTAATGCGCTGCCCATTGCACGGTCTTCAGGTCGATGCCTTCTTTCGCCATTTCATAGAGCGGCGACATTTCGCGCAGCTTGGTCACAGTTTCGATAATCTTCTTTGCGGCATAGTCAACTTCCTCGTCGAGCGTGAAGCGTCCCAGGCCGAATCTGATCGAAGAATGCGCCAATTCCGCTCCCACACCGAGGGCTCGTAAGACGTAGGAAGGTTCCAACGTCGCGGAGGTGCAGGCTGAGCCGGAAGAGAGCGCGATTTCTTTGCACCCCATCAGCAACGATTCCCCTTCAACATACGCAAAGGAGATATTCAAATTGTGGGGGAGCCGTTCCGTCGGATGGCCATTCAAGTAGACATCCTCAAGCGCCTTGGTAATGGTCGCATGCAGCCGGTCACGCATGACGGAGAGGCGCGCGGCGTCGGCCGCCATTTCCTGCTCGCAGAGCTCGCAGGCCTTTCCGAATCCCACGATCAACGGTACAGGTAGCGTGCCGGATCGCATGCCACGTTCATGTCCACCCCCATCCATTTGAGCCGCGATGCGGACACGGGGATTCTTTTTTCTGACATAGAGCGCGCCGATGCCTTTGGGCCCGTAAATCTTGTGGGCGCTAAACGACATGAGATCGATGCCCATCTCCTGCACATTGATGGGGACCTTACCTACGCCCTGGGTTGCATCGCAGTGAAAAAGGATGCCTTTTTCTTTCGCGATCTTCCCGATTTCCTTGATCGGGTTGATCGTCCCGATTTCATTATTGGCAAACATGACGGAGATGAGAATGGTTTTGTCGGTGATGGCGTTACGAACGTCCTCCGGGTTCACCATTCCGAACTTATCGACAGGCAGATAAGTCACCTTCACGCCCCGCTTGGTCTCGAGCGTCTTGGCCGTATCCAGTACGGCACGATGCTCGGTCGACGACGTGATGATATGGTCGCCCTTCTCGTGGTACATCTCCACCACGCCTTTGAGGGCGAGGTTGTTTGATTCCGTGGCGCCACTCGTAAACACGATTTCTTTGGCATCCGCATGGATCAACTTGGCGATCTGTTTGCGGGCGGTTTCTACCCCTTCCTCGGCCTCCCATCCGAACGCGTGGTTCCGGCTGGCGGCGTTCCCGAACTTTTCTGTGAAATAGGGCAGCATTGTTTCCAGCACCCGCGGGTCCATCGGGGTGGTCGCATGGTTGTCCAGGTAGATGGGGAACTTCATCGCTCGACTCCTTGTTGTTCCGTCGCGACGGATTGAATGGTGATGAGAGGGGTGCCTCCCAACATATCTTGCAAGGTCATGTTGTTCAAAAGCTGATAGATGCTGTTCTGGATTTTCAGGAGCGGGGTCCGGATGTTACAGTGTTCACGTTGCATGCAGGCATCACCGTCTTTCTCATGCGAGCAATCCATGATGCCGAGTGGCCCCTCCAGACTTTCGAGGACGTGAGCGATGGTGATCTCCCGAGGATTTTTCCCGAGTAGATACCCACCCTTGGGGCCGTTGTGGCTTTCAATAATCCCGCTCTTCGAAAGCGTCTGAAGGACTTTTGCGAGCAGTTCGACCGGAATATGATATTCCTCGGCGATTTCCTTGGTGTTCACCACTCGGGCATGAGCGACATCGCCGTACTGGTTGGAGGCGATGTGCTGCAGTGCCATTAATCCGTAGTCTGCTTTTTTAGATAATTTCAGCATGGCCTATTGCCGATCTTTAAAGTCGGAGACTATAATGATCTCCGATCAAATGAGTCGTACAAAAGCTATCATGTGATCTTTTATACTGTCAAGGGCGCCGGTGAGCCAAAGTGTAGAAAGAGGTGGCTTCCCGAGGGCGCGGCCCGATGGTCGGCTGATCGTCCATTGCACTTGTCGTTGAAAATAAACTGAAAAGAAAAGAGGCTGCGCACCATGGGTGGAACGAATCCCTATATTGAAAAAGCGGACGTCGAATTGCCGTCGAAGGCGTATACCGTCACGTTCGTATTCCCGGACAAGACCGAAAAGAAGGTGGAAGTGCAGCCGGACAAGATTCCCTACGGTCCGACGGGCCTACCGGGCAGCATTCTGGATATCGCCATGGGGAACGACATCGACCTGGAGCATGTGTGCGGAGGGGTCTGTGCCTGCTCCACGTGTCATGTCATGGTGAAAAAGGGCCTGGAGACGTGCAATGAGGGGACGGATGATGAGTTCGATCAGTTAGACGAGGCTCCCGCCACGACGCTGCAATCCCGGCTTGGGTGCCAGTGCGTGCCGAATGGGACGACAGACGTCACCGTGGAGATTCCCGCGATCAATAAGAATCTGGCGAAGGAAGGTCATTGATTCAGCAAGACACAGCCTGATTAGGCTTCAATCGTACGTTTCGAGTTTCACTTCCCGTCGATCAAATCCCAGGTCCATAAACAGGCTGCGCAACGGGCGGGCAAAGGCCTTAATCCCTGCGATCATGGGCGTGACGCGGCGGCCATTTCCAGCCAATTGTTTGATCACCTCCAGAGTCCCCACATGCCCGTCCGGGGTCTCGCTCACAAACGGCAGGTACTGAAAATGGGAGTGCCTCGCTGCCAGCGCTGTGAATTCATCATGATAGAGTTGCTCGCTGGCGGTGGGGGCGTGCGCAATCAGGGTGGTCGCGGGCAACGTCTTCTGCTCTGCCAGTGCGCGGATCATACAGCGCAGTGGAACAAGGCCTGAATAACGACCGATCAACAGCAAATGTTGCATTTCCGGCTCTGGCAACACGAAATGACCATAGGGCCCCGAGAGGGGGAGACGATCGCCGGGCTTGAGTGACGAAAGATAGCCCGACCCTTGACCTCCCGGAACATGATCGAACACCAGTGTGAGATGTCCTTTGGAGGTCGGGGGCTCTGCCAAAGAATAGGCCCGATTCAATGGGGGGTGGTCTCCGATCGGCAATTGGAGCGAGATCCACTGGCCGGGTTTGAAGGGCAGGGGAGACTCGATCGGACGGAGCACGAGTTCGGTGGTATGGGGAGTCAACGCCGTTAGCGAGACGACTTCAGCAAGTTGTGTTGGTTCAGCCATGGACTGTTCTTAGCAAAAACAGATTCAGAATGGAACAGCCCCGTTCTGTACATCGTTCCGGTGCCATGATATAGATACCCCCCCGTTAATTTCTCCCACACACACTACGGTGACGCGATGAGTCAGGTCAGGGTTCGATTTGCGCCCAGTCCGACCGGCTTCCTCCATATCGGCGGGGTGCGGACGGCCTTGTTCAACTGGCTGTTTGCGCGGCAGCAGAACGGCGTGTTCATTCTCCGCATCGAAGATACCGACCAGGATCGGTCGACCGATGCATCGATCCAAGCTATTCTCGATGGCATGCGCTGGGTCAAACTGGATTGGGATGAAGGTCCCTTTCGGCAGACCGAACGCATGGATCTCTATCGTAGCCATGCTCTGCGGCTGTTTGAGCAGGGCCATGCCTACTGGTGCGTGTGCACACCGGAGGAACTGGAGGCTCGCCGGAAAGAAGCGGAGGCCAAGGGAGGATCACCCAGATATGACGGTCGGTGCCGAAACCTGGGTCTCGCCAAGCCAACCAGTGACGCGGCGCTCCGGTTCAAAGCGCCGCAGGACGGTCAGACGGTTGTTGATGACCTGATCAAGGGCCGGGTGGTGTTCGACAATCAGATCCTGGATGACGTCATCATTCTCAGGTCGAACGGCTTTCCCACCTATAACTTCTCAGTAGTGGTGGACGACGCGTTGATGGGCATTACGCATGTGGTGCGGGGGGACGACCATCTCACAAACACCCCGCGCCAAATCCCCATTTTTCAGGCCCTCGGGTTCCCGCTGCCACGCTTCGGCCACTTACCGATGATCCTGGGCTCGGACAAAACGCGGCTGTCGAAGCGTCACGGCGCGACGTCGATCATGGCTTACAAGGAAATGGGCTATCTGCCGGAGGCCATGGTCAACTATCTCGTCCGGCTTGGATGGTCGCATGGGGATCAAGAGCTCTTTTCGCGAGACGAACTGATCGAGAAATTCTCCTGGAAGAACGTCCAGACCTCTCCGGCTGTCTTCAACCCTGACAAGTTGCTGTGGCTCAATGCCGAATATCTTAAGACCAATCCGCCTCAGCAGGTGGCGGAAGCGCTGGTGCCGTTGCTCGAACAGACCGACCTCAAAGACGAGGTCCACGCGGTCTCGACGGAGTGGCTCGCGCAGCTCGTGGTCTTGGTGAAAGAGCGGACTAAGACATTGGTTGAAATGGTTCATTGGGTGAGGCCTTACTTTGGCGAGGCGGTGTCGTTTGATGAGGAGGCCGCGAAAAAATTCCTGACTCCGGCTCAGGCCCCTATATTGACTAAGCTGGTGGAACGCTTTGAGGCGCTTCCAGTCTTTTCCAAGCACGAGTGGGAAGAGGCGTTCAAGAAGTTGGTCGAGGAAGCGGGAATCAAAATGGGGCAGTTGGCCCAACCGGTACGGGTTGCCCTGACTGGCCGGACGGCGAGTCCCGGCTTGTTCGAAGTGATGGAAGTGCTCGGCCGGGACCGGACGTTGATTCGATTGCGCAAGGGGATCGAGCAGGCCGCCAGATCCTGATTGGCTGTTCAAGAATCACGCTCGATCTTGACGCAATGGAGAGGCTTATATTACTGTGTGGACCGGTTGGGGGATCGTCTAGCGGTAGGACGTCAGTCTCTGGATCTGACTACCTAGGTTCGATTCCTAGTCCCCCAGCCAAAAT
>CAADGJ010000071.1 GCA_900696505.1 uncultured Nitrosospira sp. | reverse complement strand
GTCGATATTGTTCCGCGTCATCTGGTTCTGAATGATTTCGATTTCACGGTTGATGACGTGATTGGAACGGAAGGTCAGATCCGCCATCGTGATGTCCTGTTTGACGCGGTAACTGGCGCCATACAGACTACGTTGATGGAAACCGGAGAGATAGAGGGCCGCTTCTCGGAGCGATTTGCTGGGGATGGTCCCGGTGTTGGTGCAGACGCCGCCGACAACCCGTGTGCGCTCGACGATGCCGGCTTTTTTGCCGAGCTTGGCGGCCTGAATCGCCGCCTTTTGTCCTGCCGGGCCGGTTCCGATCACCAGCAGATCGTAATGGGCCATGGATAGTCCTCAACGGCCGTAAGACAAGAGTCAGCTGGCCGTCACCAGCTTACGCGCGAACCGGAAGGCATCCTCTAGGTCCGGCAGTTGAGCTAATTCCGGGGTGATCTGCAGATAGCGCACCTTGTTGTCTTTGTCGACAACCAGCAGGGCACGACTCAGGAGGTGAAGGTCTTTCAGCAGAAGCCCATGGGCCTTGCCGAAATCGGCGGCGCGAAAATCGGACAGAAAGGTGACATTGCTGATCTTGGCTTCTTCTGCGAATCGTTTTTGCGCGAACGGCGTGTCGATGCTGATCGTGATGAGTTCGACCATGCGATCGAGGCCCATGTTCTTCTCGCTCAAATAGTGCGTTTGCTGTTCGCAGACTTTCGTATCGAGAGACGGGACGATGCTGATGATACGGACCTTGCCCTTGCCCTTGGTGTCATTAATGGGAATCATCGAGAGGTCGGTTTGCGCCAATTTCACATCGCGCAATTTGTCGCCGACCTTGATGCCCATACCGGTGAGCATCAGCGGCTTGCCCTGAAACAGGATATTGTTGCCTTCTCCGGCCACTGCGCTGCCGTCGGCGATCGGCATGTCTTTGTATGAGAACCCCGCCTTGCCAGTGCCCGGCAAGGTTCCGCACGCGGTCAGGCCGAGACACAACAAGCCTGCAAGAAGACGTGGAACCAGAACGCCAGACAGGACAGGGGCACTCATCGACCTCATAAGACCTCTCCATGAAAAAAGGGACGTATGCTCTCCATTGTCACTGTATGGCCCGCTGGGAAGACTGTCAAGGCTGAAGGAACTCCATGATGTGCCGGTTGACCGCCTGTGGCCGCTCCCATTGAGGAATGTGGCCGGCCTCGGGAATCACAATCAACCGTGAGTGCGGAATCATCGCCTGGAGATCTTGGCCGACTTGCGGAGGGAAGAGGCGATCATGCTCGCCCCACAGGATCAACGTGGGCTGGCGGATTGCTGTGAGTCGCGGCGCATACTGCTGCTCCCACAGCGGCAGGCTGTCGCGCAACGAGAGTAAGGGGCCGATCATGTCTTCCCGCTGGCGGTTTCGGTTTGATCGCTCCAGCACGAGCGGGGTGATGAGGCTGTGATCGTAGACAACCTCCTTGAGCACGGCTTCCATCGTCCGGCTTCCGAACAGCGATGCCCCGAACCGGGCCATCCAGGCGGGCACGTGCGTGTTGATGGCCCGCTGCATGAGCGGGCTCACGAGTCGTTCCCGAACATGGTCCGGCAGGGTATCGATCAAGACCAGACGGTCAACGCGCTCCGGATATGTCAGGGCCATGCCAATGGCCACGCCGCCGCCCATCGAATTGCCGATGACGGTGGCTGTCTGCAGGCCCAGCCCATCCATGAGTCCTCGTATGGATTCAATCAGTGCGGAGGGACGGTATTCGATGTCGGGTTTCTCGGAAAGGCCGGAGCCGAGGAGATCCGGCGTAATCACACGGAAGTGCCTGGTCAGGGGCTGCTGATATTCCCACTGCCACATGGATCCGCCGTAGCCATGGAGCAGAATCAGCGTCGGCCCCTCGCCTTCATCAAGGTAGGCGATCCGGTGGCCGTTGACGGAAATGGTATGAACAGGGAATCGCTGGATCGCGTCGAACCAGGGAGGGACATCCGGCCGTGCCGCGCAACCGCTCATGAGGAGACTCGCAAGAAACCAGGTGGCCAGGTGATGGGGCGCTGGGGCAACAAACCGGACGAGAGAGGCCGGGCGCGGCACCGGCTACTCCAATTGAATGACGGTTTCGTCGATTTTGACGTTGTCTCCCTCAGCAACAAGGATGGCGGCAACCCGCCCGTCCATGGGGGCCGGAACCTGGCTTTCCATCTTCATGGCCTCGATGATCAAGAGCGGATCACCCGTTTTCACCTGGGCGCCATCCGTCACCAACACCTTCACCACACGGCCCGGCATGGGCGGGGCCACATCACCGGGTTTCGTCGGTCGGGGACGTTTCGGCTTCGACGTGCTGCTGGCCTCGGGAGATTCCGGCACGCCGGCCAACACTTCCTGCAACGGTTCAAGGGAGACTTCCTGCAGTCGGTCATTGACGCGGATGTAATAGGGCTTGCGGCCGTCGGTGGTGCGGCCGGAGCCTGAGACCACGACATGGTAATTCTCGCCATGCACCGTAATGTTGAATTCGGCCGGAGCCAGATGGAGGTCGTGCGCCACGGCCGGGCCTTTGGTGTCGGTCGGCTCGAGCGGCTCCGGCTGCAGGGCGCCTTGCTCGCGTGCCTCGAAGAAATCCCGGGCAATGGCCGGAAACAGGGCAAAGGACAACTGGTCTTCCAGGGTCGTGGCGGATTCCGGCATGTCCTTCTTGAGTTTTTCGAATTCTGCTTCCAGGCGGTCCGCCGGCCGGCCTTTTACCGGTTCTTCGTCGCCGATCGCCCGGGCCATAATCTCTTTATCAAGAGGGCCTGGTGCACGGCCGTAGAGGCCCAGGAAGTAGTTCTTGGTTTCCGTGGTGATGACTTTGTAGCGCTCGCCCTGTTCGCCGGTCAGTACGTTGAGTGTGGCTTGCGTGCCGACGATTTGGCTTGTGGGCGTGACGAGCGGGGGATAGCCCATGTCCTTCCGGACGCGGGGGATTTCGTCCATCACTTCCTTCATCCGGTCGAGGGCGTTTTGCTCCGCCAGTTGCGCAGCGAGATTGGACAACATGCCACCGGGGATTTGGGACGTCAGAATTTCCGCATCGACACCGGTGAAGTCGCTTTCAAATTGCCGGTACTTTCGGCGCACCGTCCGGAAATGCTCTGCGATGGGCTGGAGGTCTTCCAGATCCAATTGGCTGTCGTAGGGGGTGCCGCGTAAGGCCGCGACCATCGATTCGGTCGGCGG
>CAADGJ010000070.1 GCA_900696505.1 uncultured Nitrosospira sp. | reverse complement strand
TGAGCTCAGCGGCGGGCATTCCCGCCGGTGTGGCCAACCGTTGAATGGCTGACTGCTGCAGCCGGTCGAACAATTGTTGAAACAACGTTGGCGCGCCTGGCCGGGCAAAGGTGAGACAAGATTTCAGCGCGGGATGATGGATCCACTGTTCACGTGGACCGTAGGGCACGCCGTGGAAGACGCCGACTCGATGAACGGGTGCGTTCTGTGGCGTACTGACAAAGCGTTCGGGCACCATCGGCGGAAACCAAAGAGCAGGAACGCCGGTGCGTGCGGCGGTTCGCTCTACGTCGCATTCATCCGGAACGAGCACATGGGTCAATGCACGGACCTGTTGTTCCACGAACCCCTGCCGTGCCCGAAGATGAGGCGCCCATGCGTAGTCCTCCTCGCTATACTGCAAGGATTCCATGATGATCCCGACACGAATCGGAGCCAGCTCACTCAACCAGCTCAGAATCGCGTCATCGAGGGGTGCATGAACCAGCCACACCCACACCTGATCGAACCGTTGCCCTTTGAGCATCCGCTTCATGTGCGCCAGCCAGGCCGTACTGGAATAAGGCGGATCGGCGATGAGCGGAAGCGTGGTACAGTCCACGCCACTTGCCCGTAACCCTTCAGCGACTCCAAAACAGGCCGGATACGTCCAAGCGCGAGCTTGTTTCCACGTGGGAAACTCCAGCTGCAAGAGAAGCACTTTCATGGGTGGACGTGGTGTCATGAGGCCTTTCCGTTGGGACCATTAGCCATTGGGGTTTGTGGGATGACCGAAATGCCCGGCGGGCGCGGCTCCCGCCCGGGATGACGAGGCGATCGTCAACAATGGAGCGCTGCTGTTCGGTCCCGTTGGAGCGACTCCACCTGGCTGTGAGCTCATGGCTGATTCCTGGATGCGACCGAACGCTCCATCTCCCAGGCTGATGAGCTGCTCCTGTGAGGATTGCCCATGGCCGGCAAACAGCTTTTTTGACAGGAGGCGTGCCACACGGACCAGCATGAGTGAGCCTCCGATCATGCCGTGTTTCTGCAGCATGGGAATCCAGCGCCAGGGCGCGGAATAAATACTGACGAATCCCTCATTCTGCAGGTCGATGAGGTCATGAGGCGTCAGCTCCCCCACCGTGGTGACGGCCGATCCATAGCGTCGATATTCTGAGAAATCCTGCGTCATCAGCCGAACGCCTTTTTCGCCGTTGACCGCCAGCTTGTGAAACTCGGTCCCCGGATACGGCACGGCGATGGCAAAATTCGCTTGTTTGACCTCTCTGGCCTGCCGTAAAAAGTTCAGGGTTGCTCGCACGGTTTCTCGTGTTTCCCCCGGCAATCCGATCATCACGGAGTTCAAGGCTTCGACTCCGTACCGGTTGCAAATGCCGTTTGCTTTCACGTAGTGCTCCAGCGGGACCTGTTTTTTCATCGTCCGCCGTATTTCGGGGTCGACGGTTTCGAGTCCGAACGACAGCCGGATGAGCCCGCTCTTGACCAGCCGGGCGATCACGTCTTCTTCCACGAGATTGGCCCTGGTGCTGCCTTCGAAGGTAATTTGCAACCCTTCCTGATCGATGAGGTCACAAATCTGTAGAATGTGGTCTTTCCAGAGCGTCATCACATCGTCGACAATATAGAAGTGCCGCGTACCGAAGATCTCCACGACTTGCTTCATCTCGTTGACGACCGATCGCGGAGAGCGCACACGCATTTCCGTGGTCTTCAACGCTTCCGAAGCGCAGAAAATACATTTCCACGGGCAGCCGCGCATGGTTTGAATCGAAGTGAACGGGAGCCGTCCGCGGAGCGTCCCGAGCTTGTACCGGGACATCGGTAATCGATGCCGCGCAGGAATCGGTAAGGCGTCGAGATCCGTGATGTCGGCCGGCTGACCGGTCGAGACGAGTTCCCCATTCCGCCGATAGATGATCCCGCGCACCGTCGACAGGTCCTTGCGTTGTTCATAGGCGTTCAGGAATTGCGGCCAAGACTCCTCGGCCTCGCCGATGAAGGCATAGTCGAAGCAGCCTAACAACGCCTGTTCTTTCATGATGGTGATATGAGGGCCTCCCACGGCGATGGGAATCTCGGGAGCCAGGCGTTTGATCCCTTCCGCTATGGTTTTGCTCAAATGGAAAAAGGGGCTCGTCGCGGTAAAGCCGATGAGATCGGGCTTCATCGCCACCGCCCGCTGCACCATCTCCTCCAAGGGAATTTGCTCGGATTCGCCGTCGAGGATCGTGACATTGTGGCCGTGGCGTTCAGCGATGGCGGCCAAGAGCGCGAGGTTCAGCGGCGGCCAGGTGGAGTTCCGGCGGGCGAAATGGCCGAACAGTCCGTAGGCACCGGTCCATGTGGGATACAGTAACAAGACGTTCATACATCACCTCATGTAATCGATGAGCGCCCTTGCCTCACTAACCGGGCCGCCGCATCGTGTCGCTCTACTCACTACGGCTGGGACTGATCCGTCCGGCGCACCACATCGGGGTATTCGGGACTCATCCATCCTTCCGCCGGTTCGATGACCATGTTGGCGCGGAATTCTTCTCGAGGCAGATAGGGATACATATCCTCGATGGGCGTCTTCCAACCGAAGATTCTCGGTTCGTACGTATGGAACTCGTGCATATCCACATCGCAGACGACCGGTCCGTCAAACTGCAGCACCTCGTCGATCTTGGCATCCATCTCGGCATGGTTCGCGATGGCGACGGTCTTGATGCCATAGGCCTGGACGACCTTGAGGAAATCCGGCGGATGGTAGCCCTTCGGCCCGCAGGCTTCGGCACGTCCCTGGAAATTGGTTTCCTGGTAGGCCTTGGTAATGCCGTAAATATGGTTGTTCAGAATGAACGTTTTGACTTTGACTCCATAATTGACGAATGTCTGCAACTCCTGCGGGTTCATGTTGAAGCCGCCGTCGCCGATCGTGCAGACCACTTGTCTCGTTGGATCGGCAAACCAGGCGCCCATTGCTCCCGCAAAGGAGAACCCCATCGGAGAATTGCCATTGTTGGTCAGGTTGCGCTGGCCGTACTTGGTCTCGAAGGCATGGTTGCTGACGACGATATTGCCGCCGCAGTCACCCACCAGCACGTCCGTCGCTCCCATCTTTTCTGAGAGACGGCGCATGAATGCATAGGGGTGCACGCGCTCACGTTGGGCGAAGAACTCCGGACGAACCGGATCGTACCGCCGCTTCCATTCCATGACGCGGCCCGTCCAGGCTGAGAAATCCGGCAAGGGTTTGCTGCGTCGATCGAGCGCGATCAAGACACGCTGTGTAAACGCCTTGGCGTCGCATAGGATGTTGACATCGAACGGCACCTGTTGAAATTTCCGCTGGACCATGGCCGGATCGATCTCGACCAGATACTTCTTGGCCTGTCGAGCGAAACTCTGGACGTTGCCGCCGGTGATGCGTCCCGAAATGCGACTGCCGATGGACAGGAGCAGATCACTGTTCTGAATGCCGAAGTTGCGGCCGGCGCCACCATAGGTCCCTACCCGTCCGCCGTAGTTCTCATAATCGGAACTGATCACATCCAGCGCGTTCCAGGTCGGAAAACAGGGTACGTTCAACCGGCGCCCCAAGGCCCGTACATCGTCCTGTGCATCGGCCAGGCGCACGCCGCCTCCCACCAGAATCACCGGGCGCTCCGCCTGCTGGAGGTCGCTGATGAAACGGGCGATCTGCTGATCGACAACCGTGAGGTCGAAGCTCATGGCTGCGGGCGGCTCGAAGCCCGTGAGCTGTTTGGCGTCGACCATCGCTTTTTGCACGTTGAGGGGTATATCGAGCAGCACCGGTCCCGGTCGTCCCTCCTGACACATCCACAGGGCCTTTTCGAGCTCGAACCGTACGTCTTCAGGATTCAGGATCATCTTGGCATATTTGGTGACCGGCGACGCCATCGCGACAATGTCCGTTTCCTGAAACCCGATTTGCCGGATCGAGGGATCGGGGCGCAGAAACCGCGAGTTGATCTGGCCGGTGAGGAAGACACAGGGGATCGAATCGTAGAAGCAATTGCCCATCGAGGTGAGCAGATTCATCCCGCCCGGCCCGCTGGTCGCGATGGCAACCCCGGGGATGCCCTTCACTTTGGCATAGGCTTCGGCCGCGAACCCGCCGGCCTGTTCATGCATGACGGCGACATATTGGGTCGCGGCGGTCCGTGTGAACGCATCGATCAAATCTCCGTTGGCCGCGCCGTACACGACGAACATCTTGTCGATGCCCCGTTCCGCCAACGTATTGATGATGAAGTCTGCCACCTTGATCATGGATGCTCCTTTCCCTGCGCTCATCTACGCCGCCTGATGCGACGCCTGATCATGATGACGACGGCGCACCTGATGCCGGCACATCTCCGCTACGTGAGCGACGACGTGCGAGCCGAACGTTCGTTGCAACATGGCCAGATAGCTGGGATGGCCGAAGTACTCCTGAAAGGCGCGGTCGCGAAAATCCAGGACCTGGGTGGCGGTCAGGCTGTCAGTCGGCAGCGGGAGGCATTCGTACGCATGTTGCGAATACCCGATCCAGCCGGGGCCGCCCTGATCATCCGGCAACGTCCAATGATGCTGTTTGGCAAGACCGTAGAGCGCCGAGCCGGGATAGGCCATGGCACAGTAAAAATTCGCCCATTCGGTGTTGAGGGTCAGCGCTAAATCCAACGTGGCGCGCATACTCTCGAGGGTGTCGTCCGGAAGACCGAAAATATAGTTTGCCGCGACATGGATGCCGTGAGAGCGGATGCGCTCCACCGTGGCGACGATCTCCCGTTCACCGAAGCGGCCCTTCTCGACCCCGTCACGGACATGCTGGCTGCCGGATTCGATGCCGAGCCCCAGCCAGGTAAATCCGGCGCGCGCCAGCTTCTCCAGCACTTCGTCCTGCACCGTATCGACCCGCGCGTACGCCCAGATGTTCAGGCGATAGCCCCGTTCGATGATGCGGTCGCAGATGCCCATGACGTGGCGGCGGTTCAAGACGAACATTTCATCGGGAATCTTGATATTCGAGACGCCGTACTCGCGCACGAGACGGTCGATCTGGCCGATGACATTGTCGGGACTCCAGACACGCAACATCGGGGTGGTGAAGGGTGCGTTGATGCAGCAGAAGGAACAGGTAAACGGGCATCCCAGGCTGGTCTGAAGCGAGGCGTAGGGACTTCTGGCTTCCGGGTTTCTGAAACAGTGCCAATTGTGGGCGCGATAGCGGCTCATATCGAGCAGATCCCACGCTTGCCCCGGCAGGTCGCGGTCGAGATTCGTGAAGAGCGGCGCGGGCACATTGCCGACCGCGTTCCCCTCCACCAGATGCCACAGTCCCGGGATCTCGCGGAGCGAATGCTGCGGGGCGCGCAAGGCGACGACGAGGCCGAGAATTGTCGCCGGCCCTTCCCCTTGACAGACATACGTATAGGGTTCCTCCAACAAGGTGCGTTTGGGCAGCGCCGATGGGTGGGTGCCCATCACCAGTGTGGGAATATCGGCCAGCGTATTCAGGATCTCGCAGACTTTCCGCCCGGCGGGCATGCACTGGGTGGACGCCGACGGTTGTTGCCCGTAGATGACAAAGACCGCCAGCCTGGGGGCGATGGCCGCGATCTGCTCGGCTGTCTGCTGATGGGTCAGCCCTTGAGCCTCCGCATCAAGAATGGCTACGGAGCAACTGTGCTGCCGGAGGTAGGTGGCGATCAATCCCGACCAGACCGGCGGCTCGATAGCGGCGAAGTCCCGGCTGAGTTCCTGGTAGACCTGGACGCGGCTGGGTGGTGTCACCAGCAAGACGTCAAGCGGCTTGGACATGGCACCCTCCCAGTTTCTTGGCAAACGCGATGGTGCGCGACACCCCCTCCAGCACATCTTCTTCCTGTCCGCACACCGCAAGTCGGATACAGGACGCGTAGGCATCGCCGAAGCTGCGGCCCGGCGTCACCGCCGTATGTTCTTCCTCAAGCAGGCGCCGGCAAAACGTCATATCGTCGAGCCCGGTCCTGCTGATGTCGACAAAGAGATAAAACGCCGCATCAGGACGGCGGCACTGCAACACACCGTCGTGAGTGATGCGGTCATGGCAGGTTGCAATGAGACGCCGATTACGAGCGCGCACCTCGGCAGCATAGGCATCAAGCACAGACAACCCTGCGAGACAGCCGCTCTGGGTAAAACCGGGCAGGCATGAATAGAGGGTGGAATTGGACAGAGCGATTTTGGCGACCACCGCCTCGTGCGCCAGCGCATACCCGGTGCGAAATCCCGGAACGGACAACACCTTGGAGAACGACGACATAGCGACGACATGCCCGGCCTGCGGAGCCGCGAGGGTGACATGCGAACCAGCGAAGGTCAGATCGGCATAGGTTTCATCGCTGAGGAGCCAGATTCCTGCCTGGCCGCACCGTGCCACCAGCTCGTGCAGGATCGCCGGCTCATAGACGGCGCCGGTGGGATTATTGGCACTGTTGACGATGATCGCCCTGGGCTTTGCCGCCAGAGCCGCATCGATGGACGGCCGTGACAGCGAAAAGCCGTCGCGTGCCGGGAGTGGCACGGGTACGACATCAAGTCCGAGATGTGCGGCTGCGGCCCAATAGGAGGGAAACGCCGGCGTGAAGAGCACTATCCGCTCGCCGGGATTGCAGGTGATATCCAGGAACTGGTGAATGAGCATATTCGCCGGGCTGATGACGACCTGCGAAGCGGCAATCGGTTTCCCGCTCAACGAGGCGTAGCGTTCAGCGACTGCCGCGCGCAATTCTTGTAAGCCGCCCATCGGCGCATATCCGACGCGCTTGGCCTGCAGTTCCCCGATCGTGGCCTCAAGAATTTGAGACGGAGGAGCCACGCGCGGATTGCCGAGTTCAAGGTGATAAATGCGGTGGCCCTGGCGTTCCAGCGCCTGCGCCTGATCCAAAACACGAAACATTTCCTGTCCGATCAAACGTTCGCCGCGTGAAGAGAAAGCCGGTCGGGTCTTGAACTGCGGCATCGACGCTCTCTGCTGGGTCATCGTGCGATCGATCCTTGTGTCTGATGGAGGAGCGAGGTTGGAAAATAGGCTGAGGTGTCCTTCCAGATTTCACGGAAATGGGCCAAACGTTCGGGCGTCCCGATGTCGTGTAACGGACTGGCGGTGACGAATCCGTAACACTGGTGCGTGACGAGACGCGGCAGCAGGTCCCGCTCCAGAGACCAGACCGGCATGTCCGGAAAGAGTGTGGTCACGGCGCGATCGAACAGGTAGACGCCGGCATTATGATAGCTCGCTGTCCGCGTTCGCGGTTTTTCCACCATCGACAAGACGCGGTCACCTTCTCCCAACGCCACGGCACCGGTGTCTTCGCGGCTCTCATCGTGGGTGACGGCAATCGTCGCGCCAGCCCGCTTGCGCGTATGGAATCGCAACAGCCGCTCAGGATCGATCTCGCAGAACGAGTCGCCGTTCAGCACAAGAAACGGGTTGCTGCGCACCAATGGCATGGCATGCGCCAGTGCCCCACCGGTGCCCAAGGGGACAGGATCACGCAC
>CAADGJ010000069.1 GCA_900696505.1 uncultured Nitrosospira sp. | reverse complement strand
GTCAGGCACACCATCGAGAGCACCATGCCGACCATACGAGGCATGATGACAAACCGGCTGATGGGGATCCCCATGAGCCGTAAGGCGACCACCTCGCGTGTCACCGACATGTTCCCGAGCTCAGTGGCAATGGCCGACCCGGAACGCCCAACCACAATAAATGCTGTGACCAGGGGGCCGAGTTCGCGGATCACGGTGACCACGATGATGCTGCCCACCAGCCCCCCTGCCCCGAGCCTGGGAAGCTGCGTACCGGCCTGAGTCACAATGATGATGCCGAGCAACAGGGCGATGACTGTCGTGACCGGCAGGGCGTCGACTCCCGTGAAAAGAATCTGCCTGACCAACACCCGGAAGGTCTCCCCCCGCCCCTGCTTCGGGGGAATGATCAGATCAAAAACGGCTTGCGCAAACAGCGTCGCCAACGCCGCCAGATAGGCGTACCCCGCGATGGTCTTCCGTCCGACCCACGTGAACATGTCTTCTGAATCGCCTCGCGTGTAAGGAGCATGTCGGGCGCCTGAAGCCGCGATCGACGGCGAAATTGTAGGGAAGCAGTCATCGTAAAGCAACGAGTGGGGAAACGGGAGTGGCAGGCTCAGGGCGGAAAGGCACGAATCGCTGGGGGGCAACCGGGCAAGGGACAGAGAGGGTCAGGTGTCGATCGCGACTTAACCCAGGGGTCTATGCTTGATCACGAACTGCTGGCTGCGCTGGAGTTGCGGAGGCCGCATCACCAGGAATTCCACCCCGAACTCTCCGCCCCGGGCCCACCGGACCACGGCTTCCTCTATGCGAACCGGCCATTCATGTCCGTCGGGCAACAATAAGGAGACTTTCATGCGAAGGCCCGGCGGCATCGCCTGGTCGGATTTTGCCATGCACCCGGTCGACGAGAGGTCCAGCACCTCGGCCTCTCCTTCAATCTCATCTTCGGCGACGAACTGGAGACGACAATCCGCCGCGACGCGCCGGGACTTACGCAAGGTTCTTGTTTCTTCCACCTGCACTCCTCTTCGTCACGCGCACCACATCCACGTCGGTATCACCTTACTCCGAGACAGCGGCGGAGGCGAGAAATTGGCGCAATCGATCCTGTTCAGCTGTGCCCATCGAGACGAATTCCACACCAAAAGACAAATCCTTGCCCCATCGCACCAACGCCAGATCGACCGCCGTAGGAGCAGTCTCTCCAGGAAGGAGAATAATCAGCGACATGGCATCGCCCACCTTCACTCCGGCCTCGCTGCTGATTTTGCAACCGCCGGGCGACAGATTGAGAACCGTCCCTTCACCTTCCGCATCGCCATTGAAACTCAAGGTTGGTGCGAAGGGGGCAAATGACAGCAGGCAGGTCTCGGCCACCGGGCAGCGACGATGTTGCCGGAGCTCAATGCGAACGGGAGAGACCTGTTTATCTTGATCCATGGCGGAGCGGATGGTGCAGTCGTCGTCTGAAAACAGCCAACGTCAGTATACCCCAGGGGGCGCGAAACGCCGAATATTTCTGATGATTTCGCTGACCACGGCGACTGATGAGGCAGTGAGAAAAACCCGCGTACCGGGGATGGCGGCTATCGCCGATACAGCGGCGGTTCGCCGGGAGGACGGCTTTTGAAGCGGCGATGCTGCCAGAAATATTGTTCAGGCACGCGACGGACAGCCCCTTCGATCAACCGGTTGACACGGGTCGCATCCTCGATCATTTCGCCGGACGGAAAATGGTCCAGAGCTTCCCCTACCTCGATGTCATACCCGGACCCATCCGCCCGCCGATAATAAAAGCAGGGGACGACCGCGGCACCACTGACCTTGGCCAGGCGAGACGTCGCCGTCAGCGAAGAGGCCGGCACGCCGAAGAATGGAGCAAACACACTACGCTTCGATCCGGCATCGATGTCGGGCGCGTACCAGACCACCTGGTTCCTGGCTAATGCGCGAAGGATGCCCCGCATATCCCGATGTTGAATCAGTTCTGAATAGTATCGGCTCCGGCAGCGGTTCGCGACCATATCGGCCACGACATCATTCTGCGGCCGATACACGATGGCGACCGGCTGCTCCAGCGCCATGAATCGACCGGCTAGTTCCGCCGCATGCAAATGTGCCCCGCAGAGCAGCACGCCCCGCCCGCGATGGAGCGCGTCGCGGATATGCTCCAAGCCCTTGATCGTGCATTCGCAATGCGCCCGGGGATCTTTCGCCCACCAGGCCATGGCGATTTCCAATACACCCATTCCCATGGATTCGAACGAGTGCAGCGCCACCCTATTGCGCTCCTCCGGCGACTGTTCGGGAAAACAGAGGGCGAGATTCACGCGGACGATGTCCCGGCGCTTCGTGAGCAGCCCGTGCAACAGGCGTCCACACTGACGCCCAAACGCAAGCTGAGCATGATAGGGAAGCCAGGAGAGCAGTCGAAAGAGCGTAATGCCGACCCACGTGGGCCAATACATCGGATGATAGACACTACGTGGCTGGCGCCGCTTATGGTTTGCCTGAGGGTTCGACATGGCCAAACGGGTCAGTCATTGTAGGGAAACGGAGCGAGGAGCGCAATGTCGAAGGAGAGGGGAAAGGGGTCGAGCAGATACCCCCGTCTTCTGGAACGTGGCACCAAGTTCGAAGGATCGACCGTATCGAGGCTGCTCTACCAGGCGGAAGAAATCGCGAGCCGCACCGAAGCCTCAGGCTGCCGGCTTTGTCGCCAGGGAGATGAACTTTCGCAAACGCATTTCAGCCACCGGCGACAGGTCGACAAATTCCAAGCCGTAGACCTGCTCCCGCTCCCACCGCACCGTGGCTTTCTCGACCGTCATCGGCGAGACCTGATTGGGAAGTGACAGACTGACCGATACTCGATCGCCGCGCTGGATTCCTGCTTCGCTCATCACCTTGGCCCCTCGCATCGATACGTCAAAGACGACACCGATCCCCTCGCCTCCGCGACCGAGCCACTTGGCCAGGCCCAATCGGGATAACGAACAGGCAAACGGCGCCGGCACACGCAAGCGCGGGTGCTGACGCAAGTCGACCGAAAACTGTTCCTGACGAGTAGTATCACTCATACGTACCCTCCCGTATCTATCAAGGGTACTGTATCGCACTCGCAGCACTTCGAGAATAAAATATCGAAATCACACGACAGGCATGGAGAGGGAGAGGCGTGAACCGTGAGAACGGTCGACCGGGCGGCTCATCGCGCCGCCCGGCGGCAATGCCATACAAGGGTTACGGCCGATGCTTTCCTCGTTGTTGCATCATGTCGGCGCAAGCCGGAGAGAGCTCTTGCGTGTGC
>CAADGJ010000068.1 GCA_900696505.1 uncultured Nitrosospira sp. | reverse complement strand
GTATGGCTGATGCGCGCAGAGACCAAACTTTCGTCCACACAGGAGGTGGTGAATCGCTTCGTGGCGAATATGGAGCGGATGCGTAATGAGCTGGTGACGGATGCGGAGCTGGAGGAGGCCAAAGAAGCCTACGTGAATTCGTTTGTCTTTTCGTTCACCAGCGCGTCCAGCATTGTCGCGCGCCTGATGGATCTCGAATATGACGGCTTACCGAAAGACTGGCTCCAGCAGATACGGGATAAGGTGGTGAAGCTGACTAAGGAAGATATCCAACGGGCGGCGAAAATGCATTTTAATCCAGACCGGTTGCGGATTCTGGCGGTCGGTTCCGGAGACGCCTTGTCGAAAGTGCTGGCCAGTTTCGGCGAGGTGAAGGAGATTACGCTGGCGCCGGAAAGTTGAGGAAGGGAGCGCAGACAGGTCGAGGCGTCTTTTTGCTCGCGCAACGCGCGGCATAAGAATGCCCTCGTTGGACGCGCGCAGTGAAAGCCGCCCCGCCCTGTCGTGCGCTCGGCGCATTGATGTGAGAAAAGAGATTGATACAATTTCTGCAGTGACGGCCGCGTGGTCATATGTCCAATCCACATGAAACTGGATACAATCGGTTATGCCTCTTGAAGACGAGTTAAGCGATATCATCAAGAAGGCCCGCACGGGGCAGCAGCGATCGGTAGCCGACGTGGCCCGGGCCGCCGGTTTTCCGGAGGCGGACCTGGCCGGACTGGAACGCGGCCAGCCTGCGCGCAATCGAGAGCAGGTGCAGGCGGTGGGCCGTGCGCTTGGGCTTCGCGCAGACCAGTTAGCGCACGTGGCGGAAGGCTGGACCCCAGAGGCTCTCCCGGCCTCCACCCCTCACGTGGATACCATTCTGGGTTCCATCGGTGGCTATGAGGTCAAAGGCTATATCGTGCATGATCGCGGTGAAGCGGTGATCGTCGATACTGCGTACAACGCCGACGCCATGTTGGAGACGCTCGCTAAGCGGAAGTTGCGCCTTCGAGCGATTTGCCTGACGCATGGGCATTCCGACCATGCCGATGGGATCGACGCCATTCTGAAGGCTCATCCGGTGCCTGTCTATCTCGGTCCTGACGATCTCGATCTCTTGAGCTGGCGCCCCTCGCAAGACGTGCTGCACGTGCCCAAGGAGGACGGGACGCTGCAGGTTGGCGGGCTGAGGCTGCGGTTCATGCCGACGCCAGGCCATACTCCGGGCGGGGTCTGTTATCGTCTCGAACAGGCAGGAGAGCCGATGTGTTTCGTTGGCGATACCCTGTTTGCCGGTTCGATCGGCCGGTCGAATCCAGCCGGACTGTATCAGACACATCTTGCTTCCGTCCGCCAGCGCGTGCTGGCCCTTTCTCCGGATACACGGTTGTTTCCCGGGCATGGACCGGCCACGACGGTTCACGAAGAGCGTCTTCATAATCCGTTCGCGACGTAACACCAGAGGCCTGTCATGAACCGAGACGAGTCGGATCAGAACCGGTCTTCGGGTGAACTGATATCCCCTTCGTTCGAGAACGCCGAGGAAGACGAATGGGTGGAGGAAGAGCGACCGGCATTTTCCGCCTTCGTGCTTCCCATCATGTTGTTTGCCCTCACGCTGTTTACCGTCCTCTGGGCCGGTGCCTATCAAACGAACACCAATCCTTTGGTCGGCCCCTGGGATTTTCTTGTCGACGACCCCGGCTCGTTGTGGAGAGGTATTCCCTTTGCGGCGACGCTGCTAGGCATTCTCGTTACCCACGAACTGGGCCACTATGTGTTATCGCGTCTGCATGGCGTGCCGACCTCCCTGCCGCTGTTCGTGCCGGGGCTGCCGCATTTCGTGGGCACATTCGGGGCGATCATTCGCATGCGCGCTCCGCTGACCGATCGGCGAGCGCTCTTTGATATCGGGGTGGCCGGACCGATTGCCGGGTTCGTCGTCGCGGTGATCGCCTTGGTGATCGGGCTCCGGATTTCGACAGTGGTGCCGATTCAAGGTAATTACGGCATGCACCTTGGAGAGCCGTTGTTGCTACAATTCGCATCCTGGGTCGTGATCGGCCCCTTAGCGCCGACCGCGGATGTGATTCTGCATCCGGTCGGTTTCGCCGCCTGGTTCGGCCTCTTCATTACCTCGCTGAACCTCTTGCCGATTGGTCAGCTCGACGGAGGTCACGTCGCCTATGCCCTGCTGGGAGAGCGTCAGCGCAGTGTGGCGGTCGCGCTGATTCCTATCCTCATGGTCTTCGGTTGGCTCGGCTGGAAAGGGTGGTTCTTGTGGGTGGGGCTTGCTGGCTTAATGGGTTTGGCGCATCCGCCGGTGCGAAATCCTGGCCGCGATTTGGGGACCGCCCGTGTGCTGATCGGGTGGCTGGCCCTGTTCATTTTTGCCGTGACCTTCTCTTGGGAACCCTTCATCCTGCGCTGATTGATGCACTGTCCAAAATGCGGATGGGATCAGGACGAGGGCACTGCAGACTGCGCCCGCTGCGGCATCATTTTCGCGAAGATGCATCGCTCGCCGGCTCCGCCGGTGATGCCCCGCAGTCCGGGGCAGGACTCGACTTGGCGACGGGTCGTTGAAGAATGGCTCCTTATCACTGAGGACTCGGTCAATCCATTCTACTTTGCTGGACGTGTGCTGGTCTTTCTGTTGCTGGTCTCGTGGGGCTGGCGATTCATCACCACCCCGCTCGAGACGAATTACACCGGCGAATCCTTCCTCCACCTGATCAATCTTCCGTTTCATGAAGCCGGGCATCTGATCTTCATGCCTTTCGGGCGATTCATGATGATTCTCGGCGGCAGTCTGGGCCAGATCCTCATGCCGCTGATCTGCCTGGGCACATTTCTGCTGAAGACGCGTGATCCCTTCGGCGGGTCGGTGGCGCTCTGGTGGACGGCACAAAACTTCATGGACGTCGCCCCCTATATCAACGATGCTCGTGCAATGGATCTCATTCTGCTAGGCGGGTTCACCGGCAAAGAGGTGGATGCGCACGACTGGAACAATCTCCTCACCATGCTGGGGTGGCTGCAGTACGATCATGGTTTGGCGAAGCTAGCCTATGGCGTCGGCACAGTTCTGATGCTGGTGTCGTTGCTCTGGGGCGCGGCGTTGCTCCGACGGCAATATCGACGACTGGACTGGTAGCTGCTGCTGTATGGCAACTCCCGTTCTTGAAAAGCCCCGAGACATCGGGCACACTGCCGGCCATGCCTATCGTGTGGATGCGCGGCCGAGTGTTTGCTTCTCTGATCTTCCTGTGGGTCGGGGTGTCGTTGACTGCCGTTCATGCCGAGGAGGCGGCCTCGCGATTTACGTTGGTGCTGAACGGAGAGGCGGTGAAAGATTCGGCCAGCGGCCTGGTCTGGGAGCGGGAGCCGGATTACATTTTTGATGTGTGGGACCGCTCCGTTGCCCGATGCGCGACGAAAACCGTTGGTGGAACGCAGGGCTGGCGCGCGCCGAGCATCGACGAAATCAAGACCCTGGTCGATCTCGATCAGCAGGATCCCTCGCTACCGGCCGGCCATCCCTTTCGGAATATCAAGTCTGGCATCTATTGGACCGCCACACCCCATCCCAAGGATGAGATCGTTGCCTGGCAGCAGAGTTTCTTTTCCGGTCAGGCGGTGACCGATCAGAAATCGGGCACGAGGCGATTGTGGTGTGTGCTCGGAGAGGCCGGCAAATAACGCCTCAGCTCGCTCGAAGTCAGTGTCTCCCTTCTCTCTACCTAGGCACATTTTCCTACAGTTCCATAGCAAGTCAGTCGTGCTGCGCGATTCCTTCGCGGCGGGTACGTTGCGCAGCGACCAAGAAGGTGATAAATGAAGAGGTGATACCCTGCTCGTTCCACTTGTACTTTGACAACTGCAAGAGCTGACGTGTCTCTTGATGATTCGGTGAGCATCGCGATGCTGCGTGCAGTGAGGGTAGTGTCGTAATGACCACCCTCCTGACCGTCCTTCTCGGCTGTTACCTCCTCGGGGGGCTGCTCCCACTCTGCACATCACGCCCGCAT
>CAADGJ010000067.1 GCA_900696505.1 uncultured Nitrosospira sp. | reverse complement strand
TCAGGGGGTCGATCTGATTCGCGCCGTCGAGAAGGCTGTATTGGGTGTGGAGATGGAGATGAACGAATTGTGATGCCACGGGGTCCGATTGTAGTGAGGGGGAAAGTTGAAGTCAAACGAAAGGGGGAGGAGGGCGGGTGGCCGGGAGAGCCTCCGTGCTCGCGCAACGCGCGGGCTCAGAAGCCCCTCGTTGGACGCGCGCAGTTGGAGGCTCCCCCCGGCCACCCGCCTGTGATGAATATGAGCGGTCGGTGAGAGCGATAGGCCGCGCACAGTCGGAGACCACCAGACCACCCGCCTTGAACAGAAGGAGAGCATTCGGAGGGCGTTGAATGCACCGATAGACTAGATGCGTCACCCGCCGGTCCCTCATTCTCTCCATTGACAGTTTTCGTTGCCGAGTCTAGCCTGTCGTTGATTTTGCGTAGGCGATATTCGGCGGCCTACTTGTGAAGATCCGAGTCTCGACAACCCGGCTCGTGAACAGGTTGCTTTAATGGCGGAACCAAAAGACGAGAAACCGAAACTGCCGCTGGCCGGTCTGATGGCGTTGCTGTTGGCCGCAGTGAGCAGCCTGATCATTTATCAGGGCCCCATCAAGACTTCGCGACCGATCGACAAGGAGGCGGAGAAGTCTGCCTTGGTTGTGCGCGATCGGGTCCAGTCCCGCCTCTGGCAGGATCCGTTCGAGGCGGTGGCGACCCATCAACAGAAAGAAAAAACCGCCGGAAGCGGTAGGGAGCATGAACACCATGCCTCGCCTGGTCTGGTCGATGGCGCCCAACTCACCAAGGGATCATTCTCGTTTGTGTTACTCCCGGTGTTTGTGGACGGGAGTCCCTATGCGAGCGGTGTGGAATCGAGGTTGCGCGATCGCTACGCGTTGGTGTCGGCGCTGGGCGCGGCCGGGTACTTGCCTGAATCCGGAGAATCCATCCGCTACTTCGAATGGAACTCGGCGGTGAATGCACACACGATCGTGCCTTCCGAATGGTTTCTTCCTGGGCCAGGCTTGTCCAAGCCGGACGAGCAGGGCAAGCAGGAGGCGCAGCATATTCTGGTCCTCTGGCTCAAAGAGCAGGATCTCGGTTCGAAGCCATTACACGAACTGACGAGCTTGGTGGGCCATCTCAAGGAGAAGCTGGGAGCGACCCCCTCTGCCTATCGGATACTCGGGCCCCGCACCTCCGGGTCGCTGAGCGCCATGCTGCAGGAACTTAAACCGACTGCGACAACGCCCAAACCGGTCGCATCCACCCTGTTGAAGGACGCGCAATTTTATTCTTCCTGGGCCACGGCTGCCGACCCGATACTCTTGGATGAGACGTCCGGCCAGCCGACGGCCAAGCCGGTCGAAGATCGGTTCGCCGCTGCAGGCATAAAGTTGATCCGCACAATCGGCTCCGACGACGCGCTGGCAAAAGAATTGGTGCTGGAGTTGGCGCGTCGAGAGATCGACCTGACTGAGCCCGTGAAGACGCCTCACATTGCGCTGATCTCAGAATGGGACACCCTCTATGGGCGATCCTTACCACGGACCTTCGTGGCGGTCGCAAAGGGACTGGCGGAAGAAGCAGCCGCGAGGAAGGCCAACACAGCAGCAGAGAGGAAGCCCGTTCAGACATTGGCGCAGCACCTCGATGCACTTCGTCAGGAGCGGTATCCGGACTGGGTGCATCGCTATTCGTATTTGGCCGGCCTTGACGGTGAATTGCCACCCAAGGAAAACGGAAAGGACGCGGGGAGCGCTAAGGGCAAACCTGGTGAAAAGGGGCTGGGGGCTGAGCCGGTCGAGGACGCGTCAGTGGGACGCAGTCAACTCGACTATTTGCGTCGTCTGGTGGAGCAATTGAAGCAGGAAGAACTTACCGCCGATGGCGAGTTCAAGGCCATCGGGGTGCTGGGCAGCGACGTCTATGACAAGCTCATGATCCTGCAGGCGTTGCGAAAAAATTTCCCCCACGCGCTCTTTTTTACCACCGATCTCGATTCCCGGTTGACCCATTCGAGTCAATTGCCCTGGACGCGCAATCTGGTCGTGGCTTCCCATTTCGGGCTTGAACTGGACCCCCGCCTTCAGACACCCATCCCACCGTTTCGCGACAGTTACCAGACCGCCCTCTTTTATTCGGTGCTGCGGGCTGTGGGCCATCTCCAAGTGGTGGATGGAACACAGGAGCTTCAACGGCCTGGGCGGCAATCCTTTTCGGCTGACGTGCAGCCGCGCCTCTATGAAGTCGGCCGACATGGCGCTGTCGATCTCAGTCCTGATCCGGTGCATCAGTCCAGTGCACCGTCCAGCATTCACCCGCCGCGTCCCGATGTCGATCCTGTCAGCGGGGCACTGCGGCTTCCCTCGTGGCGCACGATTCTGTTGCTCCTGACTGCCGTCGGCCTGATGTTCTGGTGTGCGATCTTGATCAACAGCGAACTCTGGGCGATGTGGCGACGCTCCAGGTTGAGTTTCTTTGCCGGCCCGCTGCTGGTGGTCCTGCTTGCAGCCGGGCTGCTCTGCAGTGCGATGCTGGACGGCACGAAGGGGGAACCGTTTTCGTTTACCGACGGAATCAGTGTCTGGCCGACGACGAGTTTGCGCTTGCTCGCGTTTATGCTCTGCGTGATCTTCTTCGCCCATTCCTGGTGGCGGTTGTGGGAAAGCGATCGGACATTGATTCGGAGATTTCGATTGCGACGGCTTGATGCGCTGCTATCGCGCCGGTTCCGTTCGTGGATCGGCATCCACCGTTGGTTGCCTCCTCTCCTTGGTCATGCGGAGGCACGGGAGCTTTGGCACGAGTATCGTCTGTTAGGGGCGTGGAGAGAACGACTACGGCGCGTGGTGCCGCAGGTTGTGGTGTATGGATGCTTCGGGTTCGTCTTGCTGTTGCAGTTCGGTTTCCCCGTCACGCCCTGTCGGGGCGATGCCTGTTTCACGCTCAATTCACTCATCCTGGGGGTAAGCGTCGTCGCCATGACCTTGCTGATGTTTTATGTCGTGGATGCGACTCGACTCTGTCGTCGTCTGATTCTGATCATGATCGGCACGAGGATCGAGTGGCCGGAACGGCTGCTCGCGCGGGAGGCCGCCAAGCTTGGCGTGGAGCAGGCCTACGTACACGAATGGCTCGGCATTCAGTTCATTGCAAAGCGCACGGCGGTCATCAGCGCCATGATCTACTATCCGTTTGTGATCGTGTTTTTGATGGCCGTGGCGCGGCACAGTTATTTCGATCGATGGGATTTTCCGGCGGGCTTGCTTGTCATTTTTACCCTGAACGCGCTCTATGCGTTCGGTAATGGTGTGTTTCTTCGGCGATCAGCCGAGCAAGCGAAGCGCGAAGCGGTTCGGCAATTAAAACACCGGCTCAAAAGCTTGTCCGACGAGCCCGTCAGTAAACAGATCAAACGCCGCCACATCGAACGCATGGTCGAGCTGATCGAACAGACCAGGGATGGGGCATTTCTGCCCTTTACGCAGCATCCATTGTTCGGCGCGATCGCATTACCGACGGGCGGCACGGGCCTGGTGTTCCTGCTGGATTACCTGGCCACGCTGTTCTGACGGAGAGCTGTTGGCGGATCGCCCGCCAGGGCCGCTGGAAGGAGCCCCGTATTCATGCATAGAAAATCTCCCCGCTCCGGCAAACGATCTGCCGCGCCGGCGCTCGCGAAGGCGGTCCGCACACAACGCGAACCGCTGGAACAGTCGCAGGTCTTGATCTCCAAAGCGTGGGAGGCCACAACCGCACGACAGGCGGCGTCGTTGGCTCGTCAGGCGCTAGAGATATGTCCCGATTGTGCGGATGCCTACACAATATTGGCAGAGTCTGAAGCGCGGTCGGCAGAGGAAGCCTGTCAGTGGTATCAGCAGGGAGTGGAGGCCGGACGACGTCGTCTTGGCGAGACAATCTTTGCGCAGCAGACGGGCCACTTTTGTCAACTGCCCGAAACCAGGCCCTACATGCGTGCGCGTCAGGGCTTGGCCGACTGCCTCTGGGCGCTCGGCCGGAGAGAGGAATCTCTCGCCCATAGCGAAGCCCTCTTGGAACTGAACCCAGAGGATGACCAGGGGAGTCGACAGGGCTTACTGAGCCGGTATCTGACGGTGGGACATGAGGCAGGAGCAGAACGTCTCTTGCATCGGTATGCGCAAGATTCGTCCGCGGCATTTCTCTGGAGCCGCGTTCTCCTTGACCTTCGACGCGAAGATCAGGCCGCGGCAAAGGACGACTTGCGAGCGGCGATGCAAGGCAATCCCCATGTGGCCGACTTGTTCAGCGGGAAACGGACACCGCCGGCCCGATTGCCGGAACGGTTCACGCCGGGAGACCGGCATGAGGCGGCCCTCTATTTTGCGGGGTTTGCCGAGGCCTGGCTCGCATCTTCAGAAGCGATGGAATGGCTGATGGATCAATTGACGAAGTGATTCACACCACAAAGGTCTCATCAGCCTCGGGAGACTTCTCGCAACCTTCCCGTCCTTGCGTCGCGATAACAGACCTGATACAGTGTAGCTGTTCGCGTAAGACCTTCTGTAGCTGGGGGCAGCAGCCCTTCAATCTCTGAAGTCTTACGCGATTGTTGTTTGTACCCGCAGATGTGCCGCTTCCGCTGAGCCTACTGCCGAAGGTTGCTCCTCCGTCGTTCGCACTGCCAGCTCGTCACCGCCGTGGGAATCTTTTTTACCTGTCTAGAGGTGTTTCGTTGGTTCATGAATTCTGTTTTGGTTTCTGGGCATTCCTGCGCAATGCGACAGGGAGTCTGTACCACATTGTCATTGTTGCCCTGAGCGCAGGCATCGCGCTTCTCCTCCCGGCCGGCGTCAGACAGTTCTTGTCGTTCTGGTCGTGGGTCGAACATGACACCTGGTCATTGATTGCGATTGAAATGGCTGCCGCCGTACTGTTGATGGCCGGCCTGAACTATATCCATCGGAGTATACGGGATCGAGGACTTGCCGATGCCGCACTTGGTGCCGGTCTCGTCTCATTCTTTCCCCGGCGCGGGCCGGCGGCGAGAGAGCGCATTCAGGCCTTAAAGGACGAGCAGGGCACCGGCCGTTCCGTGATGGTGATCGGATCCAGTGGCGCGGGGACTCTGGTGGATCAAGTGGGTGATCTGTCGTCGGTCCTCGACAAATGCCTGGAGGCGAAGATTCTCCTGGTGAATCCATTTAATCAGGGCGCACGGGCGCGGATCCAGGCGTTGGCTCACCCTCCCTGTACCTATCCGGCCTTTCGCGAGGAGGTCCGGCAGAGTATCGCGCTACTCAAGCGTCTCAAGGCAATCGGGAAGGTGGTGAAGCTGAAGCTCTACGCCGATGCTCCGTTGATCAAGTTGGTAGTCTTCGGCGACTACCTCTGGTTGCAGCATTACCATGCGGAGCTGGATGTTCAGAACATGCCGGAATATGTCCTGCAGCGGAACCACCAGCAGCACGGCTTGTATACGTTGTACGCCCACTACTTCATGCAGCGGTGGGAGAGCTCCGAGTTGCCTGAATACGATCTGGATACCGATGAGCTGGTATATCGGAGCCGGACCGGTCAAGAAATCCGGCGGGAGCCGGTGGAAATCGGGACCAGACACGTTGCCGCTCATCCCACGGATACGGCGGGAGGCGATACGCGTGAAGCGTTTCAATTGTTGCACGCGCCGGGCCCGTACCTGCCAGTTCGCGGATACGACGTCGAATAGGAGTCGCCGCGTTCATCCGTCCGTTCATCGCGTGCTCGCTGCTCTCCCTTGACATGGCTCACTCCTCGGCGCTGTGGTATGACTAAGGCGGCCATGGCAATGCCTCGCCGGCCGGTCGTATCCACGAGAGGGTGAAGGATGATAAGTCGTAAGACGAAGGAAAGCGGAGTGTCGTCAATGACCGCAGTATTTTCCTACGGCTTCCGTCCGTTTTTTCTCGGCGCCGCCTGGTTCGCGGGCCTGGCTGTTCCTGCCTGGATCGTGATGTTGTCGCTCGGGATTGGTTCAACCGGCCTGGCGGCGCCCCGCGAATGGCATGTGCACGAGATGTTGTTCGGATTTTTGCCGGCGGTGATCACCGGGTTTGTGCTGACGGCGGTGCCTAACTGGACGGATCGTCCGGCCATCCAGGGACGGGAATTGGCGGGCTTGTTCTGCCTGTGGCTCGCGGGCCGTGTACTGCTGGCATGGCCCTGGGTACCCCCGGTCTTTGCAGCTATCGTCGATGCGGCCTATCTGCTGGTGTTGGCAGGAATCCTCTGGCGCGAAATTGCAGGAGGAAAAAGCTGGAGTCATGCGCCGATCGCCGTCTTGCTCAGTCTCTATGCGGTCGCAAATCTGCTTTTTCATCTGTTCGCGCTCAATGGGATCGCGACTGATCTGCCCGAACGCATGGCGTTGGGGCTGGATCTGACCTTGCTGGCCTTCATCGGCGGGCGCGTGACGCCGAATTTTACCCGTGAGTATCTGGTGCACGCTCGCCGGCCGGAGAAACCCGCGCGGTTTACTCATCTCGATATGGTCTCGATCGGGGCGGTTGCGTTCGCCTCAACGTTCTGGGCGTTGTTGTCCCAGGGCGCCGTGGCCGGCTGGTTTCTGATCCTCGCCGGCGTCCTCAATCTCGTCCGGTTGTCGCGGTGGTATGGCTGGTTCACATGGCGGGAGCCGCTCGTGTTTGTGCTGCATTGGGGATATGGGTGGCTCATTCTGGCGCTCCTCCTGCTCGGATGTGCCGCGCTTGGCGTCGGCCTGCCGAAGGAGGATGCGGTGCATGCGCTCACCACAGGGGCAGTGGGTGTCATGACCTTGGGTATCATGACCCGCGCGAGTTTGGGACATACCGGACGCCAGCGGCATGCCGACTTTTCGACGATCGCCATGTATGCCCTGGTCACCTGCGGAGCGATCCTCCGAGTGTTCGTGGCTGGTACCGGTCTGCCTACCGGTCTCGTACTCGGTGCGGCCGCAGCCTGTTGGAGCGGCGCGTATCTGCTGTTCGCGTTGGTGTATGGGCCGTACCTCTTGCGTCCGAGCCTGGATGAGTAGGGAAGGCAGGTTGAGTAGGAAGTTGCCCTTAGGAATGATGTTCTACTCGCCTACAGAATCTGTCCTGCCCTTAAGCCGAATCTCCTCGAGTCCGGATGCCACGACCAGATGGCAATAAAAGGCATCGGCGAGAGGCTGTAAGTTCACGCAGTCAGCTTCGTTGTACGCGAGCAAGAGGTCCCGTGCTTGCTCATCGCGTTGGTGCCGCCACCGGTTCCATTGGCGGACGGCATCGTCTCCGGAAAAGCCTTGGATCGCCGGCAGGCGGGTGATGCCCATCTGGCGTTCGATGGCTTTGAGCCCCCCGCGATACCCCAATTGCCGGCCGATGCCGCAGAGATCGATGTGCGGCTGGTCCAGGGGCAGGTCTGAAAAGTGCGCCCGCAACATCGGAAGATCAAACGTCGAGCCGCAGAATGTCACCAGGAGATCGTACGCTGACAATGCCTCTCTCAGGCTCAGCAGGGCCAGCGATTCATTTCTGATGAGCGCGGTGTAGCGTCCCTGTCCATACAAACCGACTACCGTGATCTGTCCAAACGAGTCGGTTTCGATATCGAGATAGACCGCCCGTTCGCGTAACCATTCATACACCCGCCAGTGATGACGAGCCGACAGGGTCCTCGCAAAGTAGCGACTATCCTGCCGCGTGAATCGCTCCTGCGCCTCAGTGATCCGGTGGTCGAAGAGGGACTTTCTGGCGAGGCTGAGCCCGCGTAGGTCGCGAGTCGACAGAAAGCCATCCCACGTCCAGGCGCCTTGGCCCCAGAACTGTCGTTCCGTGCGCAGGCCGACTCCGGGGAGCATGCAGAAGGTGGAGGTAATCATGTAGGGTCTCCGAACGGGTCGGTACAGCGTGCAGCAGGAAGGGGCTGGAATAACAGCGAGGAGGGGAACGGACGATCTGATCAGGACGGACTACAGTTCCTCACCGTATTTCAGAAAATGTTGTTCCTTGGCGCCCGCGATCCAATTGTCGTGGCGGATGCGATCCGGGAAGGTGTTGAGCTCCGACGCCATATGTTCGACGTCTTGATCCTTCCATTCGGCGATCTGGCGAAATGTAAACATGCCCATGCGATTTAACACGCGCTCCATCACCGGTCCAATCCCATGAATCTGCTTGAGATCGTCTTTCTGGGCGGGCCGTGATTTTCCGCCACTCCGGGAGCTGGAGGAGTTGTGCGAGGTCGGTTCAGCTGGGGTCGTTGATTTGGCCTGCGCCTGGTGCCGTTGAGCGACGCGGTATTCGACCAGTCGTTTGCGCAGCGCGCCGATTTCTTCTTCCCGTTCACTGACGTCCATCACCCGGCGTTCTTCCGCCTCGCGGAGTTGAATCTCCTTTTTCTCCACCTCTCCACGGAACACCTCCAATTCTTCGACGGTGGCGCGGAGGCGTTGAATATCCTGATCCCGCTGCTGCAGCGTTTCGGTGAAGCGCGTGAGGTCTTCCTGGTTTTGTGTCCGCAGGCGAGTGAGTTCTGCTTCCATCTCAACGATGTGTGCCTGGTGACGGGCGAGCTCCTGATCCTTGCCCTGAATGGTAGCTGTAGCCCGCGCGCGATCTTGTTCGAGTTCCCGCTCCAATCGACGGCTTCGTTCCTGGAACGGTTCCAGTTCTTCGGTGCGCGCCCGCAGGCGGGCAATTTCGGCATCCTTGGGCGCAAGTTGCTCCACCCAGGTTTTTAGTGTGGCGATTTCCTGATCCCGGCTGACCAACACGTCTTCGGCATTCTCCATCTGCGATTGCATTTCGGCGAAGCCGGCTTGTTGCGCCTTGAACTTGTTTTCGGCGGCCTCGACTTCCCGGCGAAGCGTATCCCGTTCGCGCTCGGCTGCATGGAGGTGCACCCCTTTTTCACGGAGTTCGGTCTGCAGCGCCGAGAGTTGTTCGACCTTTGTGGCCAGATCGGCGGTCAAATCTTTGAGCGCCGCTTCGGAGGTGATCATCTTGCCTTCCAGCATCTGGACGGCGGAGGTGCGCACTTTCAACTCATGGTTGAGGGTGTCTAATTCGTGTTCGCGACCGCGGAGCCGGGTGGCAATTTCGGATAACTGCTGGCGTTTCTCCGACGTGGCGAAACTCCGCAACAGCCAGCCCATCATGAGCCCGATGGTCGCCGCCACCAGTAAGCATCCGATCATTTGCAGAATTAAGGCTCCCATACGTTCACCGTTCCTCTTTCACACGAAATTCAATCCGCCGGTTCTTTTTGGAGGCCGCGCGCGTCCGGTCCTGGCTCAGGGGACGGGAGGCGCCATAGCCGACGGCGGTCAATCGATTAGTCACTCCATGATCGGCCAGATATTGGCGGACCGACTCGGCTCGCGTCCGGCTCAACTGGAGATTGTAGTCCGGGTCGCCATAAGAATCGGTATGGCCGCCGATTTCAATGGCCGATTCGGGCGAGCGCTTGAGCGCGGGAATAAGCCTGTCGATCACCGCTCGTCCTTTAGGGGTGAGTACGGCGCTGTTGCTCTCAAACGCGATATGTTCTCCGCGCACGATCTCATCCAAGCTGGCCTGCACTTGCGCGCGAGAGGCGTGCGCCGTCTGAGGGGTGGAGGTCAGCGTCGGCGTCGGTTGAGATGACGGGGAGGGGGGACCGGCCGAAGCGACGGTCATCTGGTCCTGCACATGCACCGCGGTGCCGAGCAGCGAGCTCATCTCATGCACGAGTTTCGTTTTAGCGTCCGCGTTGGCGGCCGCGCCCTTGATGGTCGCCGTCTGGCCCGAGACCGTGAGACTGGCCTGGTGTTGGTGCAGGGCCGCCACCTGCGTGAGCAAGGCGGGCACCGCGGCTTCCCATGCTGCCGCTCCGCCGTCTTCCAGGACCTCGAGATGGTCGGTGACCCGTAACTTGAGGTTCCTGGCGAGCTCCTGCGCACGTGCGACGGCGGCGAGTTTGGCCTCTTCGCTTCCCATTGCCCCAGAAAGTGTCAGGTGACCGTTCTCGATATGGGCACTGAACGAGGGATGCCCCGTGGCCGACGACGTCACCGGCAGGTGTCGAGGGATACAAATGAGCGCCAATAATGTGAGTGCAAAGAGTCCTACGCCGAAAATAATTCCGCGCGACATGCGCCAGCCCTTATCGCCTCGGGGACGAGGCCTCGCTGCGGCGTCGAACGCCACAGGATGTGGAGTGGTTGAAGACTTCGAGTGTTACTTGATTTCCTGTTCAGGCAGCGCCGGCTGCTCGATTACGAATTGCGAAGGGTATCACATCGCTGGGACTCATGCTAGCCTGGATTCTGGGTAGCGGACCTCTTCCTGATTTCCTTATTAGATTTTGCGGCAGCGCTGATGCGGTGATGGCCTACTCGATCGGCTTGCAGTGGCGTCGAGGCATCTGCTATTGTCACGGCGTTTTTTCGTCCAATGTGATCCCACCCACACGATATCCATAGTTGAAGGAGTTCATCATGGCCAGCATTGCGCGGGCACTGATCAGTGTTTCTGACAAGACCGG
>CAADGJ010000066.1 GCA_900696505.1 uncultured Nitrosospira sp. | reverse complement strand
CGAAGGTGAGGCCGCACATGCACGCGTTGATGGTCATAGACCCATCCCACAGCGCTTTGCGCGCGCGGAATCATCGCATCGCTTCGCAGCACGACTTTGGGAAGGTTCGTCTCCACCGCATAAAAACGAAAGGCGTCTGTCTGCAGGTCGTACACCGTAATTCCTGCCCGTTCCCACCGCACTACTTTGGTCAACTGATCGGTGATGGCACGGAACAGGCTTTGCCGGTTACGCTGAGAATTCAGCACATTGGTGACCGACAAGAGCGTGCGATAATTAAGCGTCACGTTCGGCACGGCGTGTGTCTCCGGCCCGGTAGAGGGGCTGTCTGCGACCGCTGAGAGCGCGCCTTGGAGCGGGACGCCGGCAGGAGAGGCAAGGAACGATCAGCAAGCCAGGCGAGCGTTGACTATCGGTGTTGCTCGGGCGCGTGGTGCATCATAGGATGCGCCGCCCGCGCATTCCAGACCAGGGCCGCAATCTTCATCGAAAAATAATCTGTGCTACCCCTGCTGCTTTTCCATCACCTAACCGGAATGGCCCGACGTCATGGCAGGGAGTCTAGCGCCTGCCGGAACCAAACGCGCGCCGTTCGTCATCCAGACCGAACCCGGGTTTCAGTCGAGATGGATTGCGCCCCGCTTCGGGGCCCAGCGACCTCGAATCGGGTCCAATCGATGGCGTGAGAGGAAACGTGGTGGCTCCCAGATCGGGACTGCGTCGCGGCACGAATGAACTCGGACGCCGATCATCCCGTTCTCGAAGCCGATCAAGTTGAGGAGCCGCCTTCCCCTCGTTCGGCAACCTGTCCACGTCTCTTCTGGGGTTCACCCGCTCGATGGCCCCCTCGTCTTCGAGCAGTGAATCAATGCCGTCCCCGTTTTCGCTGACCACCAAATTCGTCGCCATCACTTCCTTCGCCATAGACTCCGCTGTGGGAAGCTCATCGGCATACACGTCCGTCTCATACTCGGCCGTGGATGGCGTGGCGAGAGACGTCCACACCGATTGCCCCGACTCGGTAATGTTAATGCTCGTCATGGTCGACAGCCCCGGCCTGATTGGATGTTCACGGAGTTCATCCGCCGGGAGGGCAATACGCACCGGCACCCGTTCGACGATGTGAATAAAGTTTCCCGTGGAGTTATCCGGGGGAAGCAAGGCGAACGCGCTGCCGCTGCCCGGCACGAGACCTTCAACGGTGCCGTGGAACGTTTGTTTCGATCCATACAGACTGACACTCACCAGCGCCGGTTGCCCCGGCCGCACGTGCTGCAATTCCGTTTCCCGAAGATTGGCTTCGACCCACAGATGATCCAGCGGAACGATGGTCATCAGCGAGGCGCCGGGCTGAACGCGATCTCCTACCTGCGCTTTTCGCTTGGCGACATAGCCTGAGATCGGGGCGCGTATCTGCTGGCGTGCATATTCCAGATGCGCTTCAATCAACTGATGTTTGGCGAGGTCGACGGACGGATGCGCCATCACAGTCGTGCCGCCGATCTGCGCATCGAGCGAGTCGAGTTCCGCCTGTGTTTCCCGTACCTCCGCTTCCAGGCTCGCAATCTTGTCCGCCGTATTCTGCAAGATCTGCTTGGAGATGGCGCCGCTCGGGGATGCCCGTTGATAGCGGTCCATATCGTGTTCGGCCAGTTCCAAACGAGCCGTGCGCGACCGTAATTTCTCCGCCAGTTGTTTGCGATTGATGAATAGCGCCGCGATCCGGCGGACCTCTTCCCCCAATCGTCCACGCGCCCTTCCCAAAGCAGCATAGGCTTGATGTTCATCCAGCCGCACGAGCAAGTCGCCGCGGTTCACGAACTGTGTTTCTTCCGCCAAGACCTGCGTGATGATACCGGACGCCTGCGCCGCTACCGGGACCAGGTTGCCGGTCACATAGGCATTGTCGGTCCGGATCCAAAACCGATCATGCGTGTACCAATACACGAGATAGCCGACGGTGGCGATCAGGACCAGCAGGGCGACGACCAATAGGCGCCGGTTCCGGCGGGCGCGTATGGCCTTCGGATGAATGCGATAGGAGCCTGCCGGTGGCGGTACTCCTGGGGATTGCGGAGGTTGAGACATATCTGCTGTTGTGGTGGTCATACATTTAACTCGGGTTGTGTTTCGGTCGCTTTTCGATGTCCGGATTGTGATACCCGCCGCCCAGGGATTCGATCAGGTCGACGGCGGCCACTAATTGATCGCTCTCCAGCGCTCGCAGGGCATATTCCTGTTCGAGCACCGGATACCGGTGGCGCAGCACTTCGCGATCATCGTCCAGGCCGTTGACGAGGCGCACTTTCGCCAAGCGCCAGTCTTCGCCCAGTGACGCGACCAACCGTTTGTGCGACGCCATGATCTCGTTGGTGGTGTGCCAGGCACTGAGGCTGTCGGCTACTTCCCGCATCGCATCGAGCAGCGTGTCGTTATAGAGTTCCACTGCCGCGTCATATTCCGCGCGCTGTGCGCCCAACTCGCCCCGCAACCGGCCGCCTTCAAACCACGGCATCCGCAATCCGGGGGCCAGGCCATAGGTGAAGCTCTGACCGCTAAAGAGAAAATTCGCCAGCTTGTCGGTTCCCTTGGCCAACGTCAGGGCATTGAATCCCACAAAGCCCGTCAGATCGATGGTGGGATAGAACTGCGTCGTCGCCACCCTGACCAACCGTGACGCGGCATGCGCGCGGTATAAGGCTGCCGCCAGATCAGGGCGATGGACCAGCAGACCGATCGACAGATGATCCGGCGCAGGAATCTGTTTGGGAATGTTGGCCATAGGCTTTGCAAAGAGATGGGCTGCCTCGTCCGGCCCCTTCCCGGCCAGGCGCGCGAGCAAATGTCGTTGCACATCCAATTGGTCTTTGATGGCAGCTTGCCGCTTGAATGCCGCCTCGTAGTCAGCGACGGCAATTTTGAACGGCTGATCGTTGTCGAGGCCCAGACGAAACCGGGTCTCTGCAAGATTTTTGAGATCACGGCGGATGCCGAGAATCGTCTTCACGATCGTCAGTTGCTGTTGAAGGGCCTGCCCCCGGAAATAGGCCCGGGCAATACCGGTGGTCAATCGCAGACGCACTTCGGCGGTTTCCGCCTCTTCGGCAGCCGCGTGGCCCAGCGCTCCCTCGAGCATCGCCCGGTTCTTCCCCCAGAAGTCGAATTCATACCGGAAGCTGAGCGGGTTGATGATCCCGTACATGATCTTGATGCCCGCCACTTCGGGATTCAGCGCGGCGAACACGCCATGTTGGGAGATACGCTCATAGGTCAAGGAGGCATCAGCTTCCAGGAACGGCAACAACCGGGCGCCTTCCACCTTTACAAGCGAGGTGGCCTGCCGCAGTCGCGCGGACGCATGTTTCAGCCCGGGATTGTCCTTGAGCGCAGTTTCGATCAGCCCGTTCAACTCAGGGTTCCCGAACTGTTCCCACCAATGATCGTCCGGCCAGTTCTGCAGCCGGCTCGTGACCTCAGCGAGTGTCTCCGTCATCTCCGGCGGGTCGAGATATTGCGCAGGAGGATCGCCCTTGGGAATCCACGCGCAGCTCCCGAAGAGCAGGACGCAACCTATCCCCAGGCACCTCCACACTCGCTGTCCCGCGGTTGAACCCGATCTCATGGCACCTCCTCTATCAACTCCTCAGCGCGTCTCACGCGCAGATCGTCCTCAGGACTGGGGGCGATGGGCACATGCGTCGGATGGGCGAACCAGACCAGCACCCCCAACCCGACAAAGATGAAACTGGCCACGAGAAACGCATCGTTGAGGCCAAGTATCGCCGCTTCCTGCTTGATCACCAGCCCCAACTTGGCCTGGGCTTCGGAAGCAGACAACCCTGCCGCCTGGAATTTCGCGGCCAACTGTCCCATCGGATCGTATGAAATCGATTGCCGGCCCCCGAAATGATCGGCCAAGTGCAGCTGATGGAAGTGAAT
>CAADGJ010000065.1 GCA_900696505.1 uncultured Nitrosospira sp. | reverse complement strand
CGTTGCACATCTCCTGCATTTCTTTTGAGCTCTCGGCGATGGCAAGATCTGACAGATCGTCTGAAGCGGCTGAAATTGAAACAGCCTTCTCAGGGATGATCAAACTGGTCGACGCTGGTGCGAGAGCAGACGTGAAAAGTGATATCACCCACAAGCCAAGGGCCTGTGGGTGATATCGGACATTGAGGGAAGTATCGAGACTGTCGATTAGTGAGCCGCGATGCCGGCTGCTTGGGGCCAGAATTTATGCCGGATCTGGGGCAGCGGTTCGTTATCGAAGTTCGGAATGTCGTAGAGGCAACGGTCAACGGTCGAAACTTCGTCTTCCGTCAATTCCAGTGCGACTTGTTTCTTCCAGAATTGATCGAGCGCCAGATAGTCGTTAGACGTCGGCTTCTCGGCCAACAGGGACTGCATCCGCTTGAACCCTTCTGTATCGACTCCCGGCACACGGCCGTTATTGCGATCAATACACCATTTCAGGACTTCTGCGACGCCATACATCGACAACGGAATTGTAACTTTCTTGCTCATGGGCACCTCCTCCACACTTGGGCCGCATTGTAGCCTAAGGCTTTCCAAGTTTTCAAAGGGGCGAAAGGCCTAGACGTCCGAGTCCATTCGGGGGGAGCACAACGACCAAGCTCCACGCCGCAACCCTGACGCGGGGACTTCGTTGCGAAGAAGAAGGGGGCTCTGTATACTCCGCTCAGCGCAGCAGGATTGGGAGCGGCGAAGCATGGACTTGGCCGGAATGTCATGCTTTTTTCATCGGGATGGCGATGACCATCAATACCTATGCCAACAAGAGGCGGGCGATCGGTCGAGTGGGGTTGGCACTCATAGCCGGCTTGCCGCTCCTCTTCGCCTGCTCCAAAACGGATCCGTACGTCCCGCCCGATCCATTTTATTACTTTGAAAGCTATGCCGTCGGCAAAAACCCGACGACCGTGACGACGGCCGACTTCAATCGGGATCAAATCACCGACCTCATCACCACCAACATCTCGAGCAATTCGATTTCCCTGCTGTTCGGCAACGGCGATGGAACCTTTCGGGACCAGGTTCAGGTCAAGGTATGTCAGGAGCCACGGTCCCTCGCGCTCAACGACTTCAACCATGATGACCAGCTCGACGTCGCGCTGGCTTGTTCAGGAGGGGATCAGATCTCCATCCTGTTCGGGCGAGGCAACGGAAAGTTTGATGAAGGTCCCCAGTACCCGGTCCATCGCGCCCCGGTGTCCATCTCCAGCCAGGACGTCAACGGCGATGGGCATCCGGATTTAGCGGTGGCTTTACGCAACGACAAGGTGAAGATTTTTCTCGGAAGCGCCCGCGGGGAATTCCGGCCCGGCGTGCAATACGAATATGGCGATACTCCCACCTCCGTGGCGCTGAAAGATCTCAATCAAGATGGCCAGCCGGATTTGGTCGTCACGAACGGTGGGCCGATGTTGAGCGCCGTCTCTGTATGGATTGGCAATGGCGATGGGACGTTCCGCGATCCCAAAGACTACAAAACCGGCCGGCGGCCGTTGGGGGTCAGTTTCGCTGACTTTAACAAAGATCACTTACCCGATCTTCTGGTCATCAACGGGGAAGGGGATAGTTTCACCACCTTTCTCGGCAACGGGAATGGGACCTTTCAGCCGGGGAAGGATTCCGGCGCAGATGCCAGCCCCAATTTCGGCGTGGCCCATGACTTCGATGGCGACCATATCGACGATGTAGCGATCGTCAATTTGCAGTCCACGGACCTGTCTATTTTGTTCGGCCGTGGCGACGGGACATTCCATTACCCGCCGCGTAACTACCGCACGAAAAACGGCCCGTTTGCCGTGGCCAGTTATCAGGTCTCTGCCGACAACGGAGAGGAGCCGGGGCTTGTGACGGCCGATAACGGGGCGGCCAGTGTTTCGGTGTTTCTGCATCACGGCCGGAAAGGGCAGATCCCGCCAAACAGTAAACCGGAATAGCGGCCGATTCAGATTTGGGCCGCGACAACCGAAGAAGAGACAGGCAGTTTGCTTGACACCTCGATAGGGCTCGGATAGAGTTCGAAAAAGTCGCTGGACACAGGTCCTGCGCCATTTTCAGCGATCAGACCGCGGGGGCTCGTGCGATCGTTTTTGTGGTGGTTTAGCATGGGCTGCCTGACGACGCTGGCAGTCTTGATGGTCCAAGGCGGGGTACGCGATCTGGTGTCGGGGACCAACCCGATGGGAAGTTCCGGCGCGATCCTGTCCTTCAGTACCACGATCTTCGGGGGTGGGTTGTTGGCCGGCTGCCTCGCCCTTATCCTCAATCGTCTCCGCTAAACAAATGACGACGTTGGTATCGGTCTGAGATGCGCCGAGACGTCTACGCAATCATGTCGAAGGGGCAATGGTCGGGCGATGCACTGCCTGAAATGCAAAGGATTCATGATGGTGGAGCGGCATTACACGCTCATGAATCGCCGACTGTATGCACGCTGCCTGAATTGCGGGTTCTGGATCGATCTGGCCGACCTGCTCCGGTTTTTTCACAAAGTCATCGCCAGCAGTGTACGTGGCACGAAGGTTCGAGAAACCTATACCCTGTGACCGCCAGAATCCCTCTGATCGTCACAAGAAAGCATAGATATTCCGCATGAACCGTTCACATCGGATGTTCCCGGTGGCCGTCATGGTCATTCCGTTCCTCATGGGCGCCCTTTGGACTGGTCAAGCCCTGGCGATCGACAACGATGTGGATGACGAGGTCATTACCGTTCCCTACGATCCCAGGCCGGTGCCCTCGGCGAAACAAGCGCATCACAGCCTTCGGTGGCGGCACGTGCCGGCGCATAGCATTCTCCTGAAGGAATTGAAGACGGGCACGACGCTCTACCAGTTTGAAAGCGAAAAGCGGTTGTCCCCGGCGAGCCTCACCAAGATCATGTCTGCGTTAGTGATCCTGGAATATGGCCATCTGGATGATGAAGTGACCGTCAGCCCTAAGGCCGCCCGCGCCCATAAAACGCACCTGCGGCTGCGCACGGGACAAATATTCCGACTGGAAGATTTACTAAAGGCGATGCTGATTGTTTCCGCGAACGATGCCTGCCTCGCGGCCAGCGAACATGTCGGCGGCGATGAAGCCCGGTTTGTCGATCTCATGAATGCCAAGGCCGCGGCGCTCGAACTGCACAATACCCATTTCAGCAATGCTTGCGGCTTTGATGCGCCGGAACATTATTCGACCGCCGAAGATCTCGCCAAGCTCAGCGAGATTGCGTTGCACCATCCCGTGTTCAAGGAACTGGTCCGCGAAGAGCGGGAAATCATCATGCCGATCAACGAGCATCGCGCCTATGTCTTACGCACCACCAATCGGCTGCTTGGCCGGATTCCCGGGGTGCAAGGGGTAAAGACGGGGTTTACCTCGAAGGCCGGTCGGTGCCTGATCGCGAAAGTCTCCCAGGATGGCAGTGATCTGCTGCTGGTGATCCTCAACTCCAAGCGTCGCTGGAATACGGCGACCAGCCTCATCAATTACGGCTTGCGTCTGAGCGATAGCCGCGCCGCCCTGGCCCGATAAATTTCGCCATTGCCAATGGTTGCACGGAATCCGTGCTCATCTCGCCTTCAGCGAGGCTCGCACGAGTTCGTCCTGTGATGCGCAGGGCGTAGATGGCGGACTGATCGGATAGTTAAAGGCCAGGAACCTGCGAGGGGCTTGGTGGGAATCGCCTCTGTGACGGTTTAGTGCGGGAGTGAAAACTCCACGTTGACGTCCTTGCCGAGATAATTCACCTGAAAGCCCTGCTTGTCATAGGCGAGCATCGCGCCCATCACATTCTCGTCGCCATAATCTTCCTTGCCCAGGATCTTGCGCACATCGTCGGGACTTTCACTGTTGAGGACGTTGCGGAAGATGCCGCGTGTCTTAAACGCAAAACGATTGTTGATGAAGATGAGATCAACTTTGCCGTCTTGCACCCGCACGCCGGCCATTGGCCCGGTCGGTTTGCGCTGATCGAGCAGGAAAATAAAGGTGGCTTCTTGTTCCGCCTTGATGCCGGGGATTTTTTCGTTCACCAGCCCGTCGAGAGCCTTCGCTTCATCATCCCCCAGCTTGATTCCGAATAGTGACACATCCTGGCTGGCGACTCCTTTCGGGTCAGTTACGTCGTTCTTGCTCAGTTCATAAGGTTCGGCAGTCACGACGGCAGCGAGGCACAGGGACCCCAGCATAGTCATTAAGGCTGTGAATGTCCGTGTACGCTGCATCATGAATGCCTCCTTAACGCCCATGCTGAAAATTTGTCCGGGTCGCCACTACCGGTCACACAAATGAGGAGAGGGTCAGGCAACAGGGCATTCTATCCAAGCGGCTGTCTGACTTTCAAGGTCGCCGCAGGCTTATTGCGAGCTGCAGACGCGCGGATTCGGGCTCTGCAGGAAGGCGGTTTGAGATCTTAGGCGGCTCTTCCTTTGCGCTTGTTGCGGGGAGGTTGTGTGGAGTCTGACTGTAGATCACGCATCGTAGTTTCGCACAGGGCCGCGAATTCTTCGGCCGCTTGGCCCCGATGCCGTTTGGTGAGGTAGGCGAGTCCGACGGTATGACGGGGCGTGGGATCGTACAGATCGATGATCTGGAGTTGTGACGCCGGCAGCCGGGATTTGACGTAGAGCTCGGGAAGGATCGTTGCCCCGGTTCCTTCCGCTACCGCCTGAAGAATGCCTTCCGGGGAAGTCATTTCCAAAACCACCTGCGGGTGCACACCTGCCTTCGCACATTCCGATTCGACCATTTTCCGCAGACAATAATCAGCCGGCATCAAGACCAACGGCAATTGGGCGAGATCCTGCATGCGCGCACGGCGTTTTCCGATGTTCATACTGGCGGGAGCGATGAGCGCGAGACGTTCCTCAAACAGCGGAATGGTGGTGACGTGCGCATGGGTCAGGGGGAGTAGACAAATCCCGATATCAAGCCGATTCGCCAGCAACCCGTTGACGATCTCGGAAGACGGTTGGGCGTGCACCTGCAGATGAATGTTGGGAAAGCGTAGTTTGAATCGGGAGACCAGCGGCGCAATCAGATAGGAATTGACCGTCGATAGCGTGCCGACGATCAGGCGACCGCGTTTCGCCCCGAGCAGTTCGTGCACGACCTGTTCGGCTTGCTCCACCTCCCGCAAGGCCCGCTCGGCATGTACCTGAAAGAGTTCACCTGCCTGCGTCAGGACGACCTTTCTCCCGAGGCGGTCGAACAGACGCGTGCCCAACTCCTTTTCAAGCCCGCCGATCTGAATCGACAACGAAGGCTGCGAGACATGTACATGCTCTGCGGCGCGGCTGAAATTCTGGTGCGTCGCGACGGCCATGAAATATTCAAGTTGTCGCAGTTCCATGAGAGTTCCGACCAGCTATAGTCAAAGACTATGGAATGTATGAAAACAATATATTAGACGAATAGATCATAGATCTCCTAAGGTGAATCGTCAACCGGAATGTCGCTTCACAAAGCGCTTCGCCTGTCATGTCGGCGGCGAGGTCAGGCAACCGGCCATTCATCATCAAGGAGGTGGGCGATGGTATCGAAATACGGGATGGGGGCAATGCTCTTGGGGGCCCTGGCGTTGTGTGGCGGATGCGCCGACACCGGGGGGGCAGCCAGACTTCGCGCGCGGCGGCGGAGGCCGCTCCTGCGGCAAAGTCGTTGTACGACCGATTGGGCGGCAAGCCGGCGATTACGGCGGTGGTCGACCAGTTTGTGGCAAATGTTGCGGCGGATGGGCGGATCAACAACCGGTTTGCGACCACCGACATCCCCAAGTTGAAGGGGCATCTCGTTGATCAGGTTTGCCAGGCAACAGGCGGACCTTGTCGATATCAGGGGCGCGAGATGAAGGCGACGCACTTGGGCATGCAAATCAGCTCAGCGGATTTCGGGGCGTTGGTTCAGGATCTGGTGGCGGCGCTCGACACGTTCAAGGTGCCTGCTGGGGAAAAGGGCGAGCTTCTGGCATTACTCGGTTCGATGAAGAAGGACATCGTCGAGGTGCCGTAAATGAGCGACGGCGGGGGTCGGCCTAAGGGCCGGTCCTCGCCCGAGATCAGGCACAGGGTTAGGGCTGCCGTCCGACGTCGACGAGAGCGGTCGCCAGCCGGCGAAGGCGCTGGAAATAGCCCAGGCTCTCATCCGACAAGTCTTCAAGAAGGCCATCGAGATCGGCTACACAATCTTCCAGGATTGCAAGGCGATGACTATCCATTTCCGGTTGCCCGTCGAGATAAAACACCGCGCATCCGCCGATCACGGTATCCAGCGTCATCAACTGGCCTTCATTCGGGCTGGAAAATTGAGGCCAGCCGTCACGGCTGTGTTCTTCCCAGAGAGAGGCAATGGATTGGTGGCTCATAGGATGGTACCGGTCCAAGGTGAAGCTGCGGCGACGCGTTACCCGTGCAGCAACCCTAACGCATGCAAGAGCAGGACGGCAAGCGTGCAAAGCCAGAGACCGAAGAATCGATAGTCCACCGCCTCGCGCGTGAAGCACCAACTCAACAGCGGCGTTCGCCAGGCGGTGGGGCCCCAGGTCAAAAAGCAGCTTTTGATGACCATGGCACCACCGGTCATCCACCAGAGTGGTTGATAGGGCAGCGGGGTCGACCAGAGCAGGAGCATGATCCCGAGGCCGATTCCAATCGCTTGCCAGCGGAGCAGGTTCGGAGCCGCCTCGAGGGATTCCTGCAGCCGCCGGATCACGAGCAGAGGGGCACTCAGAAGGGCGAGTCCGTCGGCCATCCAGATGCCGGCAATCGCCGCAAGGATGTATCGGGTCATACTGTGAATCGCAGGTTCAGCATAGACAAGGCTTACGGATAGAGCCCGCGTTGCAGATGGGCCTGGGCTACTTTGTCGATGCCCGACATGAGGGCCGCCATCCGCATCGTTGTTCGCCGTTCGAGCGAAAAGTGCAGGGTTCTATGGAAGGCGCTGGTGATGATGTCTTGTAACCGGTCTTGAATGTCCTTTGCTTTCCAGAAGAAGCGCTGCACGTCCTGCACCCATTCAAAATACGACACGATCACGCCGCCCGAGTTGGCCAGAATATCGGGAATGATGAAGACTCCCTTATCGGTGAGAATGCGATCGGCCTCCAGCGTCGTGGGCCCGTTTGCGCCTTCTGCCAGAATGCGGCAACGTAACTTCGCTGCATTGGCTTCGGTGATTTGTTCGGACAGGGCGGCAGGAACCAGCACCGTACAGTCCAGTTCGAGCAATGCGTCATTGGTGATCGGTTCGCCCAGTGTAATGTCGCGAAGCGGCTCATGGTTCTCGTGGTACCGACGCAACAGGTCCGGAATGTCGAGGCCCTTGGGGTTATAGAGCCCGCCGCTCACGTCGCTCACGGCAATCACCCGTGCGCCGGCCTGTTGCATGATGCGGGCCGTATGCGAGCCGACGTTGCCGAACCCCTGGATGGCGACCGTCGCTTTCGAAACGTCGAGTTTCAGGTGTTGGAGCGCTTCCAGGGTCACATAGACCACACCACGACCGGTGGCTTCTTCTCGTCCGAGACTGCCTCCGATGGACAAGGGCTTTCCCGTGACGACGCCTTGCACCGCATAACCGACTTGCTGGCTATACGTGTCCATGATCCAGGCCATCACCTGTTGATCGGTCCCGACATCAGGCGCAGGCACGTCCTTATCCGGTCCGATGAGGGGGAAAATCTCCGCGGCATAGCGTCGGGTGAGGCGTTGGAGTTCCGCACGGCTCAATTGTTTGGGATCTACTCTCACGCCGCCTTTCGCGCCGCCGTAGGGCAGGTCGGCCAAGGCGCATTTCCAGGTCATCCACATGGAGAGGGCGGCGACTTCGCCCAAATTCACCTCCGGATGGTACCGGATGCCACCCTTCGAAGGGCCACGAGCCGTATCGTGCTGGACCCGGTATCCCGTGAAGACTTCAACGCGGCCATCATCCATCCGGACCGGCACACTGACGATGAGCGAGCGCTGGGGAAGTTTCAACCGCTCGCGCAGATTGGTATCCAAATGCATCGCTTCGGCCGCTTCGTTGAATTGGGCGACGGCCAAACGGAAGGTGTGGGTATTCAGTTCAGTCATCAGGGCGCTCCTCCAGGGTTGGCTGGCGCATGAATGGATGAAGGGGAAAGTTGGCGGTTCGGATGTTCCATCACAGCCGCGAACTGTTCAAGCGTCATGGACTCCGACCACGTGAGCTGAAACCGTGCGGCAAAGAGCGCGGCAAGCTGTTGCTGCACGACACGGAGATCGGGCGTGGTGCTCATGAGGGCCGACATGGATGTGACCTGGCAATCGGAAATCCCGCAAGGCACGATGTGGGAAAAAGGCTCAAGGTCAGGGCAGACATTCAAGGCGAAGCCGTGCGTGGTAATGCCGTGGGAGATACGCACGCCGATTGACGCGATTTTAGAGGGGCGGTCGTCGCCGACCCAGACCCCCGGCAGGCCTTCACGTCGACGAGCGGTGATACCCGACTCGGCAAGCGTGGTAATCAACACCTCTTCAAGCATGCGAACGTAGGCTTTCGGCCCCGCACAGTAATCACTCAGTCGGAGGATGGGATAGCCGACCAGCTGTCCTGGCCCGTGGTACGTAATCGAGCCGCCGCGCTCTGTCCGGATGATGGGGATGCTGGTCTCCCGGGACAGCTGCGCTTCTCCCGGCCAATGCTGGTCCTGCGTGGTGCGGCCCAGGGTATACACGGAAGGGTGTTCGATCAGGAGCAGCAGGTCATGACAGCGGTCTGCCGCTCGTTCGGCCCGACAGGTGCGTTGCAGGTTCCACGCTTCGTCATACGCCATCGTCCCGCCGCATACTAACGTCGCGGGTCGTGGTCCCTCGACGCGTTCAGCGGTCGCATGGCCTGCGAACGGCGCGGAAGCTCCTTCATGGATGAGACGATCGAGGCTCATGGCTTACGGCCGTGGCAGGCTGGGGCGTGGAATGATGATCGTAGCCGTTCCGGCTTTGCCTTGTGTCGCGACCTGGAACGTCATCTGCCCGTTGGCGTGCTCGATGGCATGCCAGAAGTCTCCCATATTGTAGAGCGGACGGTTATCAATGGCCGTCACCACATCCCCGGACTGCAATCCGGCTTGGCCGGCTGCTTTCGTGCGGTCCACCTGCAGGGCGAGGATGCCGCGGTCGCTTTCCAGATCAAAGCTTGCGGCCACGCTGGGCGTGATGGTCAGGGGAATCAGTCCGAGGTCCGGCCGTTCAACGGATCCACGGGCCATCATTGATTCGATATGCGAGGTCACAGCCTCGATGGCGATAGCATAGCTGATGGCTTGGGCCGACGGGGCAATAGCGACATTGATGCCGACGACCTGGCCGAAGCGATCGACCAGCGGTCCACCGCTATTCCCCGGGTTGATGGCGGCATCCGTTTGCAGCAAATCGTAGAGGGTCTCCCCTTCCGGTGTCAGAACAGAGCGGTCCAGCGCACTGATGACACCGACGGTCACGGTGGAGCCTCCCTTCAACGCCAGCGGGTTGCCGATGGCGATGACCGTTTCTCCAATCTCCAGGGTGGACCGCTGGCTGAATTCGGCAGGGACGAGATCGGGCGCGGTGATCCTGATGAGGGCGAGGTCCAGGAGAAAATCACGGGCGACGACACGTCCGGGGGTCAGCCGGCCCGTAGATAATCCAACCACGACACTGGTCACGCCTTGAACGAGGTGATTATTGGTCAGGATATAGCCGTTGGTGTCGAGAATGATCCCGGAACCGGATCCCGAAGGCGCGCCATGTTGCGAACCGCCCTGCGGGATGCCGCGTGTCAGTACGGTCACTACCGAGGGCCGTACTTTCGACACGACGGCGGGTACCGGAAGTTCGGTCAGCGGGGCGGCAGCGGCGTCCTGGCGCACTAGCCCGAATGCCGTCAGCGTAAGATTACACAGAAAGACGAAGAGAACGGGCCAGACAGATCGAGAAGTGAGACCGCGTCTGGATGGTGCACTGGGATTGAGGGCGCCTGTCACCATGGAAAGCTGATCCTCCGCCGCCGCATTCTCTCACACTCGCCCGTGCGGCGAAAGCGCGCGGAAAACAAAACGGGCGAGGCCGAGGCCTCGCCCGTCTCGCACTCCCCTGGCGTCATACCGTCGCTACTTCAGCGCGGCAAACATCTCCTTGACCATCGGGGTCTTGAGCTTCTTCAACGCTTTGGCCTCGATCTGTCGAATCCGTTCGCGCGTGACGGACAGATGTTGCCCCACCTGCTCGAGCGTCCGTGCTTGATCTTCGCCGATGCCGAATCGCAACCGGATGACCGTTTGCTCTCTGGGCGTGAGTGTTCCGAGAATGCGGTCCATCTCGCGGGTGAGTTCCGTGCGATTCACGTGGGCATCGGGCGGGACCGCCTGCTGGTCCGGCAGAAGTTCCCCGAGTTCCGTTCCGCCATCGCCGACCTGATGCTCCAGTGCCACCGGTTCCTGAAACGCCTGCATCGTTTCATGCAGACGATCGGGCCGCATCCGCATCATCGATGCCACCTCTTCCAGCCGAGGCTGACGACCCAATTGCTGCACGAGGCGGCGCGACGCCCGGAGGATGCGATTCGACGCTTCTGTCTGATGCACCGGGATTCTGATGGTGCGCGATTGATCGGCCAGAGAACGTGTAATGCCTTGCCGGATCCACCAGGTGGCATAGGTGCTGAATTTGAACCCCTTACGATGCTGATAGCGCTCGGCGGCCTTCATCAGGCCGATATTGCCTTCCTGCACCAAGTCCAGCAAGGTGAGCCCTCGCCCGGTGTAATGCTTTGCGACATTGACGACCAGCCGAAGGTTGCAGCGCACCATCTCGTCTTTCGCCGTTTCCAGCGTGACGCGTGAACTGCGCAAGGTGGCCAGGCAGGCCTCCAGCTCTTTTCGTACCGCTGCCGGAACTTTGACTCCGGCTGTGCTGTCTAGCAGCAGGTGTTCCAGCGCCCGGTCTGCTTGATTGAGCGCCGTGGCCGACAGGCCGCTGAGCCGTCGTACCGTCTGCAAGGTCTGGATGTGTTCAGCGATCTGTTCCACACGCTTCAGTCCGGAACAAGCTTTCACTGCTTGCAGGAGCGTCTGGCGAATCTGGCGCGTACCGAGGTCGAGTTGCTTGGCCAGTTCGATTTCTTCATCCCGTTCCAGCAGTCCCCGCTCGCCGAATGAACGAAAGTATAAAGATTCCAAAAGAAAAGGGGAGGAAGCCGAACGCAATGATTTTTCGGGAGCCGCTTCCTCGGTGTCCGCCTCAGGCTGGTCGCCCTGGGCGATGCTGTCCAGCAGTGTACTGGCTTCCGCATCGTCGGCGTCCGGATCGACTTCCACGGTCACCGTTGGATCTGTATCGTCTTGAATCGCGATCGCGTGTTTCATCATGTGTCACCCCTCTTCCCCGTCCTGGGGATGGTTGGCTACGGGAACCCTTGGGAAAGATGCCCTCATCTCTGTAAGAGACCAGAACAGGAAAAAGGATTCGTGTCGTCTCTCATTGTCCGGCTGTCCTTGGTGATACTACGAGAGCACGAGGCTGTTCAGATTTCTGTCTAATTGAGATAGGGACGCTCGCTGAACTGTCAAGGGATCGGCCGGACAGAGTCTTAAGCGCTGATTCGACGGGGGTTCGGTTGAAAACGCGTCGGCCATCTCCTAGAATGCCGACCTATGTCACAACTACAAAACGGGGAACGTGTTCATCTGGTCGACAAGAAGGGCCGTCAGTACGCCCTGACCTTGAAAGCCGGGGATATCTATCACTTCAGCGGGGAGACGATTGCGCACGACGAGTTAATCGGGAAGCCTGACGGCTCGATCGTCACCCTCTCGAAAGGCAAACGCTTCCTCGCCTTGCGGCCGACCTTCGGCGAGTACGTCCTCAAAATGCCCCGCGGGGCGCAGGTATTGTATCCCAAGGATCTATCGTTGATTCCCATGTGGGCGGATGTATATCCCGGCGCGCGGGTGTTCGAAGCCGGAACAGGTTCCGGCGCGCTCACGATGGCCTTGTTGCGCGCCGTGGGGCCGACCGGGCTGGTCGTGACCTATGAAGCCCGTGATGACTTTGCCCGCACGGCCCTCACGAATATCGAACGCTACATGGGGCCGGTGTCCACCCTGATGCCTATGCGAAAGAATGCCTATGAGGGCATTGACCTTCTCGAAGATGGCCGCCCGTTCGATCGCCTTGTGTTGGATTTGCCCGAACCCTGGCAGGTCGTCCCGCATGCGGCGAAGGTCTTGCGCTCCGGTGGCATTTATTTGAGCTTCGTGCCCACCATCCCGCAAGTCATGCAAACTGTTGACGCGCTGGAACGCACGTCGGTGTTCGGCAACATCGAAACTTTTGAGACGTTGCTGCGCACCTGGTCGATCCAGGGACGTAGCGTCCGCCCCGACCATCGGATGGTGGCGCACTCAGGGTTTTTGACCGTGGCAAGAAAGGTCGAGGAGGGCTGGTGGTCCCGTCCGAACAGGACCGTCGACACAGTCGACACGGAGGACCGGGCTGACAGGGACCATCAGGACCAGGAGCAGGAGGACGCAACGGCATGAATCGGTTACAAGGGAAAGTGGCCATCATTACCGGTGGCAATGCAGGAATCGGCGAGGCCATTGCCAAATTGTTTGCGGATGAAGGGGCGCACGTCGTCGTCACCGGTCGCCGGAAAGAGGAACTCGACCGTGTCGTGAAAGGTATCGGGGTGAACGGCGGACGAGCGCTGGCCGTCGTCGGCTCCGTCACGGATGAAGCCCATGTCCAGGACGTGGTCGCGCAGACCACCAGGACGTTCGGGAAGGTGCACATTCTGGTAAACAATGCCGGCATCGGCGATTTCGGCAAGCGACTTCATGAGACGGACGACGCCACCTGGGCGAAAGTGTTGGACATCAATTTGACGGGCGTGTTCCGGATGACGCGAGCGGCGATCCCGGAATTGATCAAGGCCGGTGGCGGGTCGATCGTGAATATCTCTACCGTGGCCAGTCTGATCGGCATTCGGGGACTGTCGGCCTATGCCGCATCCAAAGGCGGCTTGGATGCATTGACCAGGTCGGTGGCGGTGGATTACGGGCAGGACAATATCCGCTGCAATGCGGTGAACCCCGGGTTGGTCGACACGCCGATGGCGGCGCCGTTGATGGCGGATCCTGCCAGTTTGGAACCCATCATGGCCCAATATGCCATCCGTCGGCCGGGGAAGCCCGAGGAAGTCGCCAGGATGGTGCTGTACCTCGCTTCCGATGAAGCGATGTGGGTGACCGGTCAGACCTTCCCGATCGATGGGGGCATGACGATCAGCAAAGGCTAAGGTAGCAGTCTCCCGCGCCGGGCAAGGTCGGGGGCATCATCGCGTACGAAGCAGGATCATCACGTATGGACATCACACCTCACACTCAATGGTGCGGCATCATTGGCAACCCCGTCGAGCATTCGCTCTCGCCGGCGATCCATAATGCCGCCTTTCAGAAAATGGGGCTGGATCTCGTCTATCTGGCCTTCCGCGTGGAATCCCTCGGTGACGCATTGAAAGGCATACGAGCCTTGGGGAATGCACGGGGATTCAGCGTAACCATTCCGCACAAGGTGGCGGCCATTCCGTTCCTCGATGAGGTGGAGCCTACGGCCAAGCACATTGGCGCCATCAACACCATCGTCGCGGAAGAGGGAAAACTCAAAGGGTACAACACGGATGCGTCGGGAGCGTTACGGGCATTGAAAGAAGGCGGCGCGCTGCTCGACGGTCATCGAGTGTTAATCCTGGGTTCCGGCGGGGCTGCTCGCGCCATTGCGTTTGCGCTGGCCACGGGAACAGGCATCGCGGGGCTGACTATTCTCGGGATCGAAGATGCGGAGCGGCAGAAGCTGGTGAAGGATTTGCGCGATAAGACCGGAGTGCCCATCGAGGACGGTCCGCTGACATTGGACATGCTTCGGAATTGGGTCCCACATGTCCGCACGTTGATCCACTGCACGCCGGTCGGTATGTCCCCCAAGGTCGGGGAGTCGTGCGTGCCGGCCAATCTGTTCAGACCTGAGCTCACGGTGATGGATATCGTCTACAACCCGCGCGAAACCAAGTTGCTTCAGGAAGCGAAGGCCGGCGGATGCCGGACCATTTCCGGGTTGGAGATGTTTCTCAATCAAGCCGTGCTGCAATTCGAGTTGTGGACGAAACAGCCGGCGCCTGTCGATATTATGCGGCATGTATTGGAGTCGCGGTTTGTCTAACGGATCAGCCCCTCTCCGCGCCAAATCCGCAGTGGCGACCTCATCTTTTCCAGCTTGGAACCTCTTATGAATCTCGTCCTGATCGGGTATCGTGGAACCGGCAAGAGCACGGTGGGCAAAGTTCTCGCCCGCAAGCTCGGCCGCACGGTCGTCTCGACAGATGCCGAGATCGTCAAGCGCGCAAACCTCCCTGTGCCGGAGATCGTCAAGCAATTCGGGTGGGACCATTTTCGTGATGTGGAGTCGGCCGTGTGTCGGGATTTTGCCGCACGGGATCAGTTGATCATCGATACCGGTGGCGGTGCCATTCTTCGGCCGGAGAATGTGGCAGTGCTGCAAAAGAACGGCATGTTGGTCTGGCTTACTGCGACCGTCGAAACGATTACACGCCGGATCGGTGGCGATACGCAACGGCCGTCATTGACAGGCACAAAATCCTTCACCGACGAAATCCGTGACGTCCTGACCGAGCGGACCCCGAAGTATCAGGCTGCCGCCGCCCATGTGATCTCGACTGACGGCGTCTCCACGGTAGAAGTGGCCGAACGCATTCTCAAACTGATCCCGCACGAGCCAGGCCATTGAGTCGGAGACCGCTGCGACTGAAATCAGCCGGTGCCTCGTCACCTTCCTTGACTTCCCCTCAGTAACATGGTTTTAATCGCCGCGCGCGCCCGTAGCTCAATTGGATAGAGCATCGGACTTCGGATCCGAGGGTTGGGGGTTCAAGTCCCTCCGGGCGCACCATATAATCAATAGGTTGCAGCGTTTCTCGCTCTTCCCCCTCCGGTTTGGTCACGGTTTTGGTCACGGTTCCAGCGAGACTGCCACGATTCACTGCCTCCCGAAGATGTCCTGGGACAAGGTGGGCATACCGGAGCGTCGTCTCAATATCGCGGTGCCCAAGGATCTCCTTCACCGACACCAGATCGACTCCTGCCATGACACGGCGGCTCGCTGCGGTATGTCGAAGTGAATGCCAACAGGCTCCGGTGATTCCAGCTCGCCTGAGGCCAGGCTCAAAGGCACGCCGAAGGAAAGCCCGGCTGTCCATCGGGTGGGTCACGTCCTTTAAGCCAGGGAACACCCAAGCCGAGCGAAGAAACGAGTCAAAGGATCTCAAAATGGTCTTGGCGCCTTCGCTCAAGGGTACATGCCGGGTTTTGCCTCCCTTCGGCATGGGCAGGGTCAGGACTTCGTTCTCCAGATCAATTTGGTTCCAGCGGAGCGAGAACTGTTCTCCGCGTCTCAAGCCGGTCTCGACAGCGAAGGCGACTAATTTCCAGTCATCCGGAGTCATTACGCCCCTCAATCGGTCCAGTTCTTCACTCGTCAGGAACCGCGTTCGGTTGGCTTCAGGAAAGAACTTGAGGCTGGAAACGGGGTTCTTGGTCAGCTTGTCATCTTTGACGGCTAGCATCAGCACATGGCGAAGGAAGGCAAAATGTCTGTTGATCGTGGCATCCGCCCAGAGCCGTTGCGGTTCCTTCGTATTCACCTTCATCTTGGCTCGCATTCTGGCTTGAATCCGTCGAAGATCATCGACCGTAATCTGGGTGACTAGGCGGCTCCCAATAAGCAGGGACCAGCGCCTTCCATAGAGTACTTCGCCAGCTTTGTTTCGGTTCACAGTTCCTTCGAGGTAGCGTTTGATCCAAGCCCGGAGGGTGATGTCCTTTCGGGGCGCAAACTTCTCAGGGAAATAGGTCCCTTCCCGAATATCCGCCTTCAGCCGTCCATACAATGCTTTGGCCTGTGATTTGGTGTCACAGCGATGCCAACGCTCCCGTCCGTTGGCATACAGGCGCACCCACCAGCCGTCGCGGCCTTTCCGCTGGGTGATCCCTCTATCCTTTCCCGCTTTTCTTGCCACGGCGGCTCTCCTTTCGCTCCCCGGTCTTCTGGGCCTCGCGCCACTTTCTCGCCGCGACGCGGTTTTGACAGCGGGGTTGGCAATACAGCTGGTCACGTCGGATCGCGAAAAAAATCGTGGCGCATTCCGGACAGCGTCGAATGTAGTCCCCCGTTTGGGCCAGGAGGTGGACAAACCGGTATTCAAACTCCTTCGCCTTGCGTCTCGCGCTCACGATGACTGTCCCGGCCTCGTCAGAGCCCTCACCCGGCGACACCGCGACCAGCGTCATCTGCGGAAACGTGAACTCGGTGTAGCCTTCATGCCAATAGAGCTCCAAGTGCTCCAGGACGGCAGCCTGTATGTCCAGGGCTTCTTTGCGACTGGGTATCGTCTGATAGTTCTTCGCGTGAGGCACGCCCTCCACGCTCCAGCCACTTTCCGGGGCCACCATCCCGCCATACCGCTCCCCCGTCTCATCGACAAAGGCCGCGACCTCAAACGCTACCAGCGTCCATTCCGTGGGCGTCAAAGCCTCCAGATCGGTCTGTAAAAACCGGAGCACCCAGCCCACGGCGCCATCCGGCATCGTCTGGATCCGCTCCATCGCCTTCTCATACTCAACTTGGAAGTCCTGTTCCGCGTGCCCCTGTGCGCTCATGCCTTCTGCTCCTTTTTCACGCCGACCCTCCCGAGTTTCTTGATCCCAACACCACTGAAAAATGTGTCGTGCGAACGGGCCGATTTCACCGGAATGTGTTTGGCAAGTGTACCTCCGCCTTGCTAATGGGTGTCAAGGAGAATCACGGCTCAATAATATCAGCCGTGATCATTTTTGAACCATTCTTCAAGGAGGTGTCCGATGGTCCCGAGTACAAAATTGATCACCATTCGAGAAGCCGCGGAACGGTTAGGACTCAAGGAAAGCACGATCAGGAAAGCCATCCTGAAACGGCAGATTGCCTATGTGAAGCCGTCGGTGCGCGCTGTGCGGATTCCCATCGAGGAATTGGAGCGGATTCTGTCTGCTGGGCTGAGGCCGGTGATTCCTCAAGTGGAGGCTGCCCGATGAGCCGCTGGAAGGAGTTCCGGCGGGAGCCCGTCGCCGGCGAATGGACCAGGAAGCAAAAGCGGGGCTATCACCGGGTGCGGTCGCTGCTCTGGTTCTGGGAGTGCCATCAGTTTCAAGTGCTCTGGGTGACACTCTCCACGGCGGAAGGCGGGGATGCGGAGAAACTCACCTATCATCACAAGCAATTGCGTCAACGGATCGAACGGCAGCTGGGCTTTCAGGGTTTGGAGTATTACCAGGTCCGGACGGAAGAAGGGCATGGGGTGCTCCATATCTTCTGGGCGTGGCGCGTACCAGACGGGGAACGTCCTCGACGGTTCTGGATCTCGCAAGAATGGCTCTCGTCACAATGGCTAGCCTTGCATGGGGCTCCGGTGGTCTGGATCAAGGCCTATCAGCCCAGCCATCGTTCACGAAACCGTCTCAGCCGCTATGTCATCAGCCAGTACGTCCAGGATCAATGTGGCTACGTGAATATGTGCTGGTCCTGGAAGCGCT
>CAADGJ010000064.1 GCA_900696505.1 uncultured Nitrosospira sp. | reverse complement strand
TCGGCGCACAATTCGATCGGGGCGGCCGAACCGGTCAAGTTGGTCGGGAACTCCGAGCAGCAACAACGATTGCTGCCGCGACTGGCCAGGGGAGAGGTCTCCGGATTTGCGCTGACGGAAAAGGGGGCGGGTTGTGACATCTGGGATCTTAAAACCTATGCGATTCCTGTCCATGAGCAGGGCCTGTTGGTCGGATATCGACTGACCGGCGACAAACTGTATACGACCAATGCGCCGCGGGGGCACCATGCATTTCTCGCGTCATGGCTCGTCGTGATCGCACAGATTGTCGACTCACCCCAGGACATCCATCGCGCCAAGGAAGAACGGCGTTTCGGGGCCTTTGTCGTCGACACCCACACGCGAGGATGCTCCTGCACTCGTCTTAGCTTTATGGGCGTTCGCGGTATCTACAATGGTCAGGTGCACTTGCGCGAGGTGTGGGTGCCGGTGGCGGATCGGCTGGGAGCAGAGGGCGAGGGGCTGCGGCGCGCCCTGGAAAGCCTGACCGTAGGACGACTCACGCTGCCTGCCGCCTGCCTCGGGAATCTCAAGCAGTGTCTCTGGTTGGCTCGTCTACGCGCGCAGCAGCGTAAGCAATACGATCGCCCGATCGGCGAACACACCGACATCGGCGCGAAGATCGTGCTCATGGCTTCCCGCGTGCTGGCACTGGAAGCCATGGTGAAAATTACCGGCCACTGGGCCGATACCAAGCAGGATGTGCGGTTGGAGTCCGCGGCCGCAAAAATCCTGGCGACAGAATGGCTCCTGGAATCGCTGCTCGATCTGTTCCGCATCTATGGCGGGCGCGCGTTTGAGACGCAGGATTCTCTGCGTCTCCATGGCGACCTGCCGGCGCCCATTGAACGGATGATCCGTGACGCGCTGATCAACGTCATTTGGGAAGGCAGCAACGGAATCTTGACCCTCTGGATCGGAAGAGAAGGGCTGTCGCAGTATTTTACGCATGGCCAGGCGTTCCTCGATTACCACGTTGCCGAGATGCTGCGGGCCACGCCGTTCTTCGTCAACACCGCAGCCCGGTCATTCGGCGGTCTGACGGTATACGAGCAGGACTCTGAAGCAGGCTCGTTCGATCCATTGTGGGAGCGTTTCGTGGCGCGAAAGAGTCGCGAACTGGCCCGCACGACGTTATGGGTTGCCGTGAGAGACCGGCAGGGACTGGCCCGGAAGCAACGGGTGATGACGCGCCTGGTCAGTGCCGCGATGCTTCTCTTTGCCGTCGAAACAGTGCTGTGGTACAAGTCCCGGCAGGAGCAACGCGGCAAACCGCATCTGGATCAACTGGTCAGCTACTTCTGTTCGAGAACCAGCGCCGCGTTTAATCCTGAGCCGTTACTTTCAGTTCGGACGTCGTCCTGGGACGATGATTCCAAGCTGTATCCTCTGGCGAAGGCCATTCTCTCGGGGCAAGTCGAGTGGCTGGAAGAGGGCATCATTCCCTGTCGCGCGATTGAAAAGGATGTCGCGTCGAACGAGGAGCGGATGGTCGGTGCGTCTGCAAGAGGTTAAAGAGACGGCGGTTGAGTGCGTGTCTGTAGATCGCCGGGTCAGTGAAGATCACGAGTTGCCGGGAGCGACATGATGGAAATTGCCAGGTACTTTGATGCGGTCAAGGACCGGTATGAGTTGAGCAGTGATTACGCACTGGCTGAAAAGCTGGGGATCGCGCAGCCTGAGGCGAATTTGATGCGGCGCGGCCTGAAGATCCCCAAGCCGGAACTGTGCATCAAGATGGCCAAGCTGCTCGATAAAAATCCGGTCGAACTGCTGCTGATCGCGCAGAAAGACAAGGCTCCCAAACAGGCCAAAGAATACTGGACTCTGGCCCTCACGGCGGTAGATGTCATGCTGCATGTGCCGAAGCGGCCCCGGTATCTGCCGAAGAAGGTGGAAGCCATCGGGCGGGAATTGAAACAGTTGGAGGCGCAAACCCTGACGTATGAAGGGGCGGCGGCGAACGCCGAGGCGGTGCGTCTCATGGAGACGGCGGAACAGTCTGTCGATGCCATGATGGAACGCTGGAATATTTGGAAGAAAGGCGAAGCGCTCTATCCCAACTATCTGCTAGCGAATCAGGCGGCGGCGCGGCGACACGTCCGGATTCGGCGGCTGCTGATTCTCACGCAGGAGCAGATGCAGCACGACGCCACCGTGGCCGACGTGATACAGGTGATGGATGACCAGCGGCGTGCGGGCGTGAAAGTGTTTTATGCCTTCCGGGAGGCGCTGGTTCACTCGCCGGCTTTCCAGCGACTGGAAGAAGACTTCAGAAAATACGGCGCGGCCGAAGACATGAATACGGCCATGTTCGACAGGGAAATTTTGATTTTTTCGCAGACGTACGGGAGCGTGCCGCTCGGGATGGTTGGCACGCCGACGCCGATTACGATGATCAATCGGCTGCAGATTTCGTGGAAGCCGGAGATGATTCGAGAACTCGATCCGGCGCCGCTCTTCGACATGACGCGATACGTATTCGACTACCAGGGATCCGGACCGTTTCACGAGCAGTTGGCCTACTTCAGGAGGTCGATCCGTGAACTTCCCATTCGAGCCGTTTAGGATCAAAGTCGTCGAGCCCGTCAAGCGCACCACCCGCGAGGAGCGTGACCGGTTGCTTCGCGAGGCCGGGTATAACCTCTTCCATGTCCCTGCCGAGAGTGTCGCCATCGATCTGCTGACGGATAGCGGAACATCGGCCATGAGTGATTCCCAATGGGCCGGGATGATGCTCGGCGATGAGTCGTATGCGGGAAGCAAGAACTACCATCACTTCGAAACGGTCGTGCGCGGATTGTTCGGGTACCGCTACGTCATTCCCACGCATCAGGGGCGGGCGGCCGAACATGTGTTGTTTTCAACGGTTCTCAAACCAGGCATGTGCGTGCCGAACAACATTCATTTTGATACGACCCGAGCCAACGTCGAGCACCAGGAGGCGGAGGCGAAGGATCTGGTCATCAAAGAGGCATACGATCCGCATTGCGAACTGCCGTTTAAGGGCAATATGGACGTGGCTCGACTCGAGGAGACCATCAAGCGGGTCGGGCCTTCGCGAATCCCCTTTGTCATGATCACCATTACCAATAACAGCGCCGGCGGCCAGCCGGTCTCAATGGCTAATATCCGCGCGACGAGGCAAGTGCTGAATCGTTACGGCATCCCGTTGTTCTTCGATGCCTGCCGGTTTGCAGAGAATTGTTTTTTTATCCGGGAGCGCGAACCGGGGTATGCGGATAGACCAGTTCGTGACGTAGCCAGAGAACTGTTCCGTCTGGGCGACGGCTGTCTCATGTCTGCCAAAAAGGATGGCCTGGTCAACATCGGTGGATTCCTGGCCCTCAATGATGAGCGATGGGCGCAGGCGGTGACCGACATGTTGATCCTCGTCGAGGGATTTCCTACCTACGGCGGACTGGCAGGGCGAGATCTGGAAGCGATGGCGAGGGGGCTCGAGGAAGTGCTCGATGAGGAGTATCTCCGCTAGCGCATCGGACAGGTACGGGCGCTGGGGGCTCTGCTGGAAGAAGGCGGCGTCCCGATCGTGAAGCCAACCGGGGGCCATGCGGTCTATGTGAATGCGAAGGAATTTCTGCCGCATCTGCAACAATCCCAGTTCCCGGCGCAAGCCCTTGCCGTGGCGCTGTACCGGGACTATGGCATTCGCACCGTCGAAATCGGAACGGTCATGTTCGGCAAGCGGGATGCGGCGACCGAGGAAACGATCTACCCGGCATTGGAACTCGTGCGATTGGCGATCCCCCGACGAGTCTATACCAGCCGGCATCTGTCCTTCGTGGCGGAAGCGTTGGTGGATCTCTACCAACGCCGGCACTCCATCGGAGGGTTGGTCATGACTTACGAGGCTCCTCGCCTTCGACATTTTACGGCCCGGTTCGAGGAAGAGACTCCTGCCGAGATGCTATGGCCCGGCGCGGGATTCGCCGCTGCGCCCTTGTCGTAGCGGGCGGGGCTGCATCGGCATATACGTACATCATCGGGCCGGATAGACCATGTCGATACGACGACCGATTCCGCGTTGATCTCCCATCATGTGTCCCATCTCAGAAACCGTGACTCTCCTGTCGCCTGCGCTGTTCCAACCTGACCCATTCATTTCTCCCGGCCAAAAAACTTTGTGGCCCCAGGAGTAATTTGCGTCGAGACATGTTATAAGCAGTTCCTTCGCAGGACGGATTCTCCAAACACCTACGTATCGCCACGGCCGATAGCCGATTGTCGCGCGACTGCGAGTTGTTTCTGAAGAGTGCGTGTTGCAGACCGCAGCAGCGGTGTGATTCAGGACAAATATCGAAAGCCGATGATTTTACGGGCACTGATTCACGAATCTGCGTGCCCCGTCATCAAGAAAGAGGGGAGGCCTTGATGGCTTGTGTGAAGAAATCAGTGGGGCCGGCAGCAGGAATATCCGGGGCGGCTGACTCGCGTTTGGATGCGTCCGGCTGTTCATCCAATCGCGGGGATGTGTTGCGTAGATGGCGTGGAACCGTTGCTGGTCTGGCGGCTGTGCTGTTGCTTGGCGCGCTGGTCGTGCCCGCTCACTCACAAACCGGCTCGCAGCTCGGGCCGTTGCCTCCGAAACCGCCCCAGTTACCCGTCGTGCCTCCGCCCGCACAGCCCCCTGCGCTTGATTTCCCGACACCCACGCCTCCTGGTGCGCTCGATCAGGCTGCCAAGGGACCCAAGATCATGGTCAAGGATATCCGGCTGGTCGGCAATACCGCCTTTACGGCGCAACAACTCTCGGAAATCACCGCGCCATATACGAATCGCGAGTTGACGGCGGAAGACTTGGAATCGTTGCGTCTCGCGCTCACCTACTACTACGTCAACCATGGCTATTTGACGTCCGGTGCGGTGGTCCCGGAGCAGGATGTCGCCGACGGCACCCTGACCATGCAGATCATCGAGGGAAAGATCACGCAGGTCAACGTCGAGGATACCAAGTGGTTCCGGCCGTCGTATTTTCAGAGCCGCGTCAATCTGGCGGCCGGCCCTCCGCTCCAGGTTGAAGCGCTCCAGGAACGGTTGCGCGTCATGCAGGCCAACCCGAGGATCGAACGCATCAATGCGGAACTCTTGCCCGGTGCCACGATTGGAGAAAATACGCTCAATGTGAAGGTGAAGGAAGCCAACCCGCTCAAGGCCTGGTTGGAGTTCAACAACTATCAATCTCCCGTCGTCGGTGCGGAACAAGGCTTCATCACCTTAGCTCACCAGAACCTGTTGGGTTTCGGCGATACGCTGAGTTTGCAATATGGTCGCTCCGCCGGCGTCAACCCGATGCTCAACTTTAAATATGAAATCCCGGTAGGCCCTCGCGATACGACCGTCGCACTGCAGTATCGCCGGTTTGATTTCGGCGTCGAGGAGTCGCCGTTCGATTCATTGGATATCAAAAACAAAGCTCAGATTTTCGGGCTCTCGGTCAGGCACCCCGTGATCAGGAAGGCTGACCAGGAGCTGGCGTTTTCCCTCACGGGCGAACATGCCAGGAATGAGAGCACGTTGGGCAGCAATCCGTTTGAGCTCATCACCGGGGCGCCGAACGGAAGATTCCGTGTGACCGCGCTCCGTTTCGGGCAGGAGTATGCCCAACGTTCCGCCGAACAGGTGATTTCCCTTTTGTCGCGGTTTTCCGTCGGTATCGGAGCGATGGGGGCGACCGCCAATGCTGATCCGAACCTGCCGGATGCGCGGTTCTTTTCCTGGTTGGGCGAAGCCCAGTGGATCCGGCAACTTCCGTTTTGGCGGACGCAGTTAGTGAGCCGCGGAGTGGTGCAATTGTCCAACGATCACCTCTTCCCGCTTGAACAAATTGCCGTCGGCGGACGGTATAGCGTCCGCGGGTATCGCGAGTTCACGCTGATTCGAGACAATGCCGCAATGGCATCGATTGAAGCGCGGGTGCCGGTCTATACGACAAAGGCGGGTGTGGACTCCGTCTTTCTGGCGCCGTTTTTCGATTTCGGCCATGGCTGGCAAACCACTGCCCAGACTCCCGGTACTCCCCCCAAAACATTGGCCAGTCTTGGTGCTGGCGTGATCTGGAATTTTTGGCGCGGGAGTCATTTCGAACTCTATTATGGAAAACAGTTGAAGCGATACGATACCGATCGCAACAACCTCCAGGATCACGGCATCCATCTGCAATTAGTCGTAGAGGCATTTTAGCGAGAGAGGGACGGATGCTATGGAGTCGCTGCCGTCTCGCTGATGCAGCATGTTGTCCTCGAGGGTGAATGGCCGCTGCTTGTTGACGGCCTTTTGCCCTTGCTTGTGCGCGGTGCCGCAGGCCACGTATGCATCCTTGTTAGGGCTGAATGTCCAGGGCTGATCGGCCTGGTCTTGGCCCTTGCACTCGTGGGTCTGGATAGGGTGTGCGTGTTGAAGTTGTGTGTCGTTTAAGGTAAGAGAGGGGGCCTCTCTTACCACATGAGGAGATTGACCATGCTATGTCGCCCCGCAGGATTGCCGCTGTTGGTTCGTGGATATTTCGCCTTCCTGATGCTCTTGGGCTCTACCGCGTCGATCGCTTATGGACAGGCCACCAACATCGTCGCAACTCCAGGCGGACCGGGCGGTCTTGGAACCACGCTGAGCACGGCAGGCAATACGACCAACATTACCGGGGGGACGAGACCGGGAGGCGGTCCCAATCTTTTTCATAGCTTCAATCAGTTCTCCGTCGGGGCGGGAGATGTGGCGTCATTCGTGAACCCAGGTGGCGTGTCGAACGTCATCAGCCGAGTGATCGGTGGATCACCATCCAACATCAACGGCACGGTGCAAGCGCTCAACGCGAACCTGTTCTTCCTGAATCCTTCCGGAATCATATTCGGCCCATCGGCCCACTTGAACGTGTCCGGATCTGTTTATTTCAGCACCGCTCAGCAACTACGTTTGAGCGATGGCGGGCGATTCACTGCCAGCACCGCCCTTCTGGGCCTGGATTCAACCTTATCCTCCAGTGCACCGGCTGCATTCGGATTTCTAGGTCAGGGGCCTTATGGTTCGATCGTCCTCTCATCTTCTTCGACGGTGCTCCAGACCGGGGCTGTGCTTGGCCTGATGGGGGGAGGCATTCAGATCAACGGATCGAAAATCAGCGCGCAGCGTGTCATTCTCGGCAGTACGAGCTCGGGCGGAGAAATGAGTGCGCAGCCGGCTGTCGGAAATCCTTTTTCCGGAGCGTCTGGCAACGGACAGGTCCAAGCGTTACCTGGAACCCTGATCGCTGCGGGTGGTGGTGGAGTCATTCCAGCTTCGATCGACGTGAGCCCGAATGTCACCGTGCCGACTGGTTCGCAGGTCAACACGACAACGAATTCGTTCACGCAACGTGTGACCCAAATCCAAGTGGTGGGCGTGAATCTTGGCGGCCTTCCGCCTCTCCCTACCGCAAATGCGGCCAATGTCAATCCGACGAATCCTGTCGAACCTGTCGCGTTTTTGAATCGTGCCGCCATGGTGCTTCCACAGGAAGCCCCGGCTCCGCCGGCTCCTTTATTGACCAGTCGGTGCGCCGCACGCAAAGACGGCACCTTCAGCAGCCTGGTGCAAGCTTCACGCGACGTCACGCCCTCGCAGCCCGGCCGGTCACTGGCGGCGCCTGTGGTACTGGAGGAGATCGCCGGCGATCTCGAGCCTGGCGCTCCGGCAGCACCATCAGCCCACATTCACGGTCAGACGATCGCACAACTTATGGAATCATGGCAGGGGTGCTAGTTGCCCAAGGAGGACGTCATGCCTACGATGCGTAATATGGTCACTCGCCGCGGCATGAAGCGGAGCCATGGGGCTACTGGTTCGGCCGGCCCGCGCACCCTGTCGTCGCCATTGACGATACTGAGCCTGGGAGTGCTGGCCTTGAGCAGCTTCACCTGGCCTGCTAGCGGGATGGCTCTGGAGTTGTTGGGCGGCTCTAGCACGTCGTCGATCACGCCGGCGCAAGAAATGCGACAGGGGACGACACAGTTTCAGCAAGGCGCGTTTGCCCAGGCGGCTACGCATTGGATGAATGCGGCGCGCGGGTACGAAGAAACCGGACAGATCAAAGAGCAAAGTCAGGCCTTAATCAACGTGGCGCATGCGCTTCAGCAGGAGGGGCAGATCCGCCGTGCACAGGGCACGTTGCAGGCGGCATTGAAACTGTCGGAGCAAGCCGGCGAACGCGGTCTCACCGCAACGATTCTCGCTCAGCTCGGCAACACCTTTCATGTCCTCGGAAAAGACGAACCTGCGACCGAACATTTGACCAAAGCCCTGACGCTGGCCCGGGAGGAGAAAAAACCTGTCCTGGTTGCCGGAATTTTAAATGATCTGGGTAATGCCCTGACGGCTCGCCGGCAATTCGCTGAGGCGATCGACGTCTATGCGGAAAGCCGAGCCCTTGCCACCGAAACCAAACAGCAGGCGCTGGCAGCCACGGCACAGATCAATGGCGCCATGGCCTTGTTGCAGAATCAACAATTGGGCGAAGCGCACCGCCATCTTGACCAAGCCTGGTCGGATGTCCGATCACTTGGAGACGGCCAGGCAAAGACCGCTGGCTTGCTGAACATTGGCCTTGGGTATCAGGAGTTGTTTGCCGCCTCAACGGGGAAATCCGGTGTGGCAGCGAAGAGAGATGCGGGGAAGGGGCGCGCGACGGAAGCGGTGGCTTCTACCGGCTCTGCGTCCGGTCTGTTGCGCCAATCATCGGAAGCCTTTACTGCGGCCGGTGAAGTGGCGGAACGCATCGGCGATGCGCGCGGGCAATCGTATGCCTGGGGTTATCTGGGTGGATTGCGGGAGCAGGAGCATCGCAATCCCGAGGCGCTGGAGTATACGCGAAAAGCCACGTTCGCCGCTCAAAAGGTGAATGCGCCGGAATCGCTCTACCGCTGGCAGTGGCAAACGGCGAGATTGTTGCGGGCGGAGGGCAAGGAAGATGAATCCCTGGCCGCGTATCAGCGTGCCGTGACGCTGTTGAAGCCGATTCACTACGAATATTCCGTCGGATATCAGGGACGGCATCATTCGTACTACGAATCCGTGGCTCCATTGTTCGTCGAATATGAAGATGTCTTGCTGCGGAGAGCGGCGGCGGCGAAGACTCCCGAGCAAAATGACCAGTTGCTGGTGAAGGTCAAGGAAACGATTGAGGTGTCGCGGGCGGCCGAGCTACAGGATTATTTCCAGGACGATTGTGTCGCGACGGTGGCGAGTCATCGAGGCGCGGGGGCGTTGGCGCCAGGCACGGCGGTGATCTATCCGATCGCCCTTCCGGACCGGCTCGAACTGCTCCTGGAAACGTCCAACGGACTCAAACAAGTCAGAGTTCCTGTGGCGGGAGAAAAGCTGACGAAAGAAATTCGTTCGTTCAGGCGGCTGATCCAGGATTCGCAATCACAGAATTACCTGTCTTCCGCGCAGACGCTCCACGGGTGGCTCGTTGCACCCATTCAACAGGACTTGCAAGGCGCCGGTGTCCATACGCTCGTGGTAGTAGCCGACGGATCGCTCAGGACCATTCCCATGGGAGCGCTCCACGATGGGCGGCATTTTCTCGTCGATTCGCTCGCCGTCGCAGTCACGCCGAGTCTGGCGCTGACCGATATGAATGGAGCTCAACGCCGCAAGGGAAGTTTGCTGTCGGTGGGGCTGACTGAATCGGTCGAGGGACAGTCCGCGCCGCGATACGCGGAGACCGAAGTGCAGGCGATCAGAACGATGTACGGCGGGAAGCTGCTCATGAACAAACAGTTCTCTACGCCGACCTTGGAAGAGGAGATCAAGGACCAGGGCCTGGGGATCGTTCATGTGGCATCTCATACGGTTGTCGGAACCGAGGCGAGAGATTCGTTTGTGCTGGCGCATGATGGCAAGATCACGATGGACCGGTTGTCCCAGCTGGTGGGACTTCAGCAGTACCGGCAACAGCCGTTGGATCTGCTGACGCTGAGTTCGTGTGAAACGGCTGCCGAGGATGATCGTGCGGCGCTCGGATTGACCGGGGTTGCCGTCAAAACGGGAGCGAGAACAGCGCTGGCGAGTCTGTGGACGTCCGATGATGAAACCACGACGGAACTGGTATCGGAATTTTACCGGCAGTTGCAGGATCCCGCCATTTCAAAAGCTGTGGCCTTGCAGCGGGCACAGCAAAAGATTCTTTCGCAGCGCGGCCATACGCACCCGAGTTACTGGGCGGCATTCCTGTTGATCAACAACTGGATGTGAAGCCAATTCGTAGAAGCTAGGAATAGAGCAACAAGCGGACAGGGTGTGAACGGTGCGGAGTGGGGTAGGCGGGGACGTTAGAGTTTCTTCCCCGTCATGATCTCATAGGCTTCTTCAATCGTCTCTACTTCTCGGACGAGGACGTTCGATTCCGGCGTCAAGCTGACTCGATTGACTCGAGGGGCATAAAATTGCCCTCGTGGTACGAGCAGCACGTGGTAGCCGGCTCTGGCCGCCGCAGTTGTTTTTTCGGCGACTTGATCTACCTGTCCGATCCGACCATCGCCTTCCAACGTGCCCGTGATGGTGATGTCGCGTCTCAGCTGGTCACCCTTGAGCAGAGCGATGAATCCAATCGCCAACGCGGCTTCCGCCGTTGATCCCTCTTCACTGAGCGGACCCGTGAATGTCGCATACAGCGAGAGGGTTCCTGTCGGGCGAATGGAGGCATCCAGACGTGTGACAGCAAACTGGAACGCGTGCTGAATCGACGTCATGCCGGTTCCGCGAACAGGAACCTGGCTACGGCCCCAGCGCAATGCTAAGGGATCCGGCTGAGCCCCCTCGTCCCATTTCATCACGAACGTCGGGAAGCCGACCTGGGTGTCGGTATAGGTTGCGACAGAAATGGGAACGACGAGAGTTCGACTGGCCTGTGCGGTAGAGGGAAGCAGAGCGAAATACCCGAGCAGCGAGAGGACCGAGATCGCCATCATTCTTGACGCTGTGCCGCTTCTGGAAAAGAAAGTGTGTACGCGCATGAATCAAGTCTAGATGAGGATGCCCGATTGTCAAATTCGCCTAAACGGCAGGGGGCGCAGTCGGCGGATATCATCACCGTGCGTCGAGCAAACAACCGGAAACATTGACCTCTTTCTCTTTCCGCATGCAGTTCCCTACTGAAATTCCTGAGGGCGTCTTCCCTCGGGCTCGTTGATGCCTCTGACCCCATGCGCGTGATAATCTCGGGCGAGATAGAACAGCCGGCAAGAGTTCCGGTGCGGCGCATACGTTTTCAACAGTGGAGCAGGTGAGTGCAAGGAGCCATCGTCATCACCGGTGCATCGACTGGCATCGGTGCAGCCTGTGCGCGTTATCTGGACGGGTTGGGTTTTACGGTGTGGGCCGGCGTTCGCCGTAAGGAGGATGGCGAGGCCCTGGCTCGTTCCACCTCCGCTCGTCTGCGCGTGCTGCTGCTCGATGTGACCGATTCCGATTCGATCACCGCGGCCACTCGAACATTGACAGAGGCGTTGCCGGAAGCGGGGCTGGCCGGCCTCGTGAATAACGCCGGTATCTCCGTGGCGGGCCCGCTTGAACTCCTGCCTATCGCCGAGGTCCGAACACAGTTCGAAGTCAATGTCATGGGAGCGCTGGCGGTGACACAAGCCTTGCTCCCGTTGCTGCGCCGCGCACGAGGGCGCATCGTCAACATCAGTTCGATCGCCGGGCTGGCTGCCACCCCGTTTCTCGGTGCCTATTGCAGCTCCAAATTTGCGCTCGAGGCCATGAGTGATGCCTTGCGGCTGGAGCTGGCGCCCTGGGGCATCGCAGTGGCGCTGGTCGAACCTGGCGCCATTCAATCTCAGATATGGCAGCGGGCCACGATGTCCGCCACCCGCACACTCGGCGGAGTCGCGCCGGAATCGTTGGCCCTGTATGCTCAGCCCTTAGCGCGTATGCAGGATGTGATGGCCGGGGCTGCTGCCCGTGCGATTCCTGCCGAGGCCGTTGCCCGGGTGGTGGCCCGTGCGTTGACCGTGCCATCGCCGCGTGCTCGTTATCTGGTCGGCAAGGATGCGCGCTTCAGAGCGGCTCTGAAGTGGCTGCTCCCCGATAGCGCTCAGGATCGTCTTCTGACATGGTTCTTAGGATTGTCGCGTCATGCGTAATCTTGCGCACTGCGGACCAAACGGGCGTCAGAAAAGAGAGCAGCGGCATGGCTGAAGGAGGACTGGTCCGCTCGGCAGGCGGAGTCGTCTTGCGGCAGCAGGAAGTGTTGCTGATCCGGGTGTCCGACATTAAAGGTCGTCCGGTCTGGTCCTTCCCCAAGGGGCGCCTGGATGCAGGTGAAACGCCGGCGCAGGCCGCTGTGCGCGAAGTCCGTGAGGAGACGGGCTGGTCTTGCCGCATCGATGCGGATCTCTCAACAACCGAATATTGGTTTCAACGAGAGGGACGTCGATTCCGCAAGACGGTTGTCTGGTTCAAGATGGTTCCGCTCGAGCTGACCGGCGTTCCGGACGGAGAGGTGGAAGAAGTGCAGTGGGTTGAGCAGACGGAAGCCCTGCGGCGACTGACCTATGCGTCCGATGCGGCGTTATTGTCGCATGCGCTTGAGTTGGATCCTTCCTCTCGATAGCGACGATTTCCCCTAGTCTTCATCTGAACAGATCTGTTGTTTTCTCAGACCACGCGTCTGATGGTATCCGCCCTCCCTGCCTTGACAAGCCTGGTGCCCTTAACTAGACTCGCCTTCAGAGTGGTTCTGCGCCTCGCTTTGGAAGGCCAGAGTTCTCGACACGCGCCTTCCCTCACGATTCGGCATCTCCCGGCACCCGTCAATCAGTGGCGCGTTGATCAGTCATCCCCCATCGTTCACCCGAGGGCCCGCCTGTGTATAGTCTGGCTCGCTTTTCCCTGTTGGAAATGACGGAATGCTCTGCCGTCCTGCGCCAGCTGGGCGAACAGTCGCGGTCTTTGCAGGAGGCGGCCTCCAAGGCGGTGAACTATCTTTTCGACACGCTCGGCGACCCGGCCACGGGGCAACGCGATTGTGTCCTTGTGCGGTGCTTCAAAACCATTTCCTACAGCCGGCTGGATGCCGAACATCAACAGCTGGTCAGAGAAAAGCTCGGCGGCATCGCGCCGTTCCCCGATTTACGCTGCTTCACACTCGTGGCCTCAACCGGCGCGGAGCCGGATTGGAATCGAGTCGATCGTTCTCACCGATATCGTGTCATACCGATGGTCAGCGCCGATTTCGTGAAACAATTTCCGATGTTCTCGCAACTCCTGCATCAGTTCGGTGTGTCCACGGAGTTCGACGTGAGGCCGGATGGTGAATGGCTGGTCGATTTGGAAGAGAAAACGTATAACGTGTTTTATGTGCCCGACGCGGTGGGAAGTCCCTATGTGCCTGTCCAGGACGGATTTGTCGGGAAATATGGCGTGAAGTCGGTATTGTGTTTCGGGGGGATGTTACCGTCGCGCGATTTATTCGCGGTGATTTTGTTCTCCAAGACGCCGGTGCCGCGTGAGACCGCGGCGTTGTGCAAATCACTCGCCCTCAGTTTAAAAACATCCTTGCTCGCGTTTGATGAAGCGTCTTGCACAGACAGTGGTGCGAGCCAGCAATCGGGATCAGCGCCTGAGCCTCCGGCAAGTCTCCGTCATCAGTCGCGTTTGGCGGTCGCGGAACAATTGCTGCGGGTCTATGAAGATGCGGTCAGGACACAATCGGCTGGCATTGCACAGGCGAAACAGGCGCTCCACGACAGGGCTACGGCGCTGCAACGGTCTGAGCAGGCTCTCCATGAGCAGACCAGAATCGTCAATTCGGTATTGCGAAGCATGGGAGATGGCGTCGTCGTCACCGATGCAGCGGGGAAACTGGTCTTGGCCAATCCCGCCCTCGAAAGCATCGTCGGTTTTTCTCCCGGAGACGTTCCCCCGATCGAGTGGGTAGACCGCTATGAATTTTTTCATGGCGACACGGCGACGCCATTCCAGCGCGACGAATGGCCGCTGGCGCGCGCATTGAAAGGGGAAAAGGTTGATTGGCTCGAAGTCTACATGCGGGCCTCGCAGGGAGTGCCGGGGCGATGGGTGAGTATCAATGCCAGACCCATCCGGGATGACGCTGGACTGCTGTGCGGGACCGTCGTGGTGTTTCATGACATCACCTGGCTCAAGCGGGCGCAGGATGCCTTGTTTGAGTCGGAATATCGATTCCGCAGTCTGGTGGAGGGCGCGCGGGATATTATTTTCACGCTCTCGGCCGATACGACCATGACCTCCCTCAACCAGGCATTTGAGACGGTGACCAGCTGGTCCCGTTCGCAATGGATTGGCGAACCGCTCGCCACCTTACTCCATCCAGACGATGCCGGGTTTTGTCAGGACGTGTTGCAGGCGATTCTCGAGCGTGGCACGCCGCTCACCTGTTCGATGCAAATCAGCACAAAACAAGGTGGTTACGTGACTGGAGAATTCGTCGGCACCCCGCAAATGCGGCAGGGTCGTGTGGTGGGCGTATTGGGAATCATTCGCGATGTGACCGAACGCCGCCGGATCGAAGATGCGCTTCGGGTCAGTGAAGAACGACTGCGATCGATCGTGCAATCGACCAAAGATGCCATTGTTCTCGTCAACGCTCTCATGAAGGTGGCCTTCTGGAACAAGGGAGCGGAGGCGACCTTCGGATACTCGGCGGAGGAAATTATCGGACAGCCTGTCACGATGATCATCCCGGAACAGTACCATGAGGAGCTGGAACGCAACGTCCAGCGGGTGCGTGTGCTGGAGCGCGTGCAATCGACGAGCAAGACGCTTGAACTCGTGGGCCGCCGAAAGCAAGGGGACGAGTTTCCGTTGGAGTTGAGCGTGACGTCGTGGAAGGGGAAATCCGATCTGTTTTTCACGATCATTATGCGGGATATCAGCGAACGGCGGACTGCGGAGGAGCAGCTGGATCGCCTGCATTATCACAATCAGGTCGTTCTGAATTCGGCGGGAGAAGGCATCTACGGGGTGGATCGCGAGGGGCGTTTGACGTTCATGAACCCGGCGGCGGCCAAGATGTTGGGGTGGGAAGCAGATGCCATGATCGGCCGTTCGCTATACGCCTTGGTGTTCTCTCCCGATCTCGCTGAACGACCGTTCGGCGTGCTGAGTTGCCCCATTGTGGAGACGATTCGGGACGGCGAGGTGCGCGAGCAGGTGGACAGTGCATTCTGGCGCAAGGACGGGACGAGTTTTCCGGTGGAATATGTGAGTACGCCCATTTCTGAGCGCGGGGAACTTGTCGGCGCGGTCGTCGTCTTCAAGGATACGACGGATCGAAAGCGCGCCGAAGCGCAGCTGCAGGATTCTCTCCGTCGGCTGCGAAAACTCTCGGGGCGAATGGAGGGGATACGCGAGGAGGAGCGCGGGCGCATCGCCCGGGAATTGCACGACGAACTGGGTGTCGGCCTGACGTGCCTGAAGATCGATTTATCCCGCCTGGGCGGTTTGTTGGGCGAGCGGCTCGTTCCGGGCGATCGGGCCAAGGTCGATGAGAAGATTCGAGGGATGAAGGAGCAGGTCGACAGCACCATTACCTCTGTGCAGCGGATCGTCGCGGAATTACGCCCCGGCGTATTGGACGATCTGGGGCTGGTCGCGGCGATTGAATGGCAATGCCGGGATTTTCAACGTCGTACCGGCATTACTTGTCATTGCGTGGTTAGCCATGAGGATTTGCGTGTGGACCCGGAGCAGGCTACTGCGGTCTTTCGCATTTGTCAGGAGGCGCTGACCAATGTCACCCGCCATGCCCAGGCGACAGAAGTGCACGTGCGATTGGAAGAGCAGAACGTGGGGTTATTGCTGCAGGTCCGCGACAACGGGCGAGGGATTCCTCAAGATCGACTTGCCGACGCCCGATCATTCGGTCTGCTCGGAATGCGGGAGCGAGCCGGGCTGCTTGGTGGAGATGTGCAAATAGAGACCCTGGAAGGCAACGGGACGACCATTACATTGCAACTACCTCGTGAAGGAAAGGGATAGCGCATGATGGAGGGAACGATGCGAAACACAGCAACTGTACGTATTCTGGTCGTCGATGATCATCCCTCCTTCCGGCGTGGAGTGAAGGACATTCTGGAGGAAGGATTCGAAGGAGCCAGCATGGCCGAATGCGGAAACGCCCAGGAGATGCTGGACCAGGTCCGGGAACAGACCTACGACCTGGTCGTGATGGATATCAGCATGCCCGGACGCAGTGGCCCGGAGGTCCTCAAGGAACTCAAGCAGCTGGCGCCCACGTTGCCGGTCTTGATCTTGAGTATGCATCCCGAAGATCAGTATGCCATTCGGATGTTCAAAGCCGGCGCCGCGGGATATCTCACGAAGGCGAGTGCGCCGGAAGAGCTAGTCCATGCGGCGAAGAAAGTCATGGCGGGCGGCCAGTACGTCAGTGCTTCGGTGGGCGAGGCGCTGGCGTTGACCGTGCGCACCGGGGTCGATAAGCTGCCGCACGAGCGATTGTCGGATCGGGAGTATGAAGTGCTGTGCCTCATCGCCTCAGGACAAACCGTCAGCGATATCGCGGAGAGTATCCACCTGAGCGTGACGACGATCAGCACATATCGGGCGAGAATTCTGGACAAAATGAACTTGAAGAACAATGCGGAGCTGACCCGGTATGCCCTCCAGCACGGACTCGTTGTCTGACGGCGCTGGCGCGCCTGAATGTGTCGATCGAACGATGACGAGTCGACACTGTTTTATTGTGACACACGAATAGCGCCTCTGTTGATAGCCTCCTCGACCCTCCCGGCCTATGCTCTTCCAAATGCAGAGGGCCTGGATCTCTAATACCGCGACATTAGTGGCCATTTTTGACGCAGCGCAAGGCCATGCGGCTGCCGAGCGATCGTCTGTTGATCGACGAACGGGGTCGTTCCGTCAAGGGTGGTCGGATCTCCTGACAAGACTGAGCCCACGAGAGGCCGCGATGTTACAGGACCTGACCTGGTGGGGTCCGCAAATGAAACACCGGCTGGTCCAACTCGCAAAGATGCACACCACAACCTGATGCCATTCATCTGGGGAGGGAATCTTATGGGGCCATCATCAACAGGCGGGAATGGGGCGCGTTCCGGAAAACGGCGGACGGTCGCGGTGATTTATGAAGATGTCACCAGCGGGTATCGTTATGCCGACTGGTTTGCGCTCCATGGATACCAAGCCACCATGACGTCCGCTGTGCCTCATTTGGAGCATCACCTTCAGGAACTGCGTCCCGATGTGATTGTCGTTGGGTTGTCATCATTCTCCACGCCGCTGCAGACGGCGGTTCCCCGTTTGAAACGTACCTGCCCGCAAGTGCCAATCATCGCGATGCTGGATCGCACCGCTCAGGAAGCGAATGGCACCTTGCCAGCGCTGGCGAAGGCATTCGGTGGAGATGTGTTTATGTGCGACTCGCTCGACCCTCCGTCGATAGTCTCGTAACGTGCTGTCATGCGGACCTGAGCCGCATCCTTATCTCGATCTTGCCGTTCGTGAGACGATGGTTTGCCTGAATGGCGCCCGTGGTCTTACCAGCCGAAAGGAGACGAATCGTGGCGAAGCATAGTGTAGTAATTGTCGGACCTGATCAGTCGACCGTGTCCGCAGCGCAGGCATTGATTCAGGACGAGTTCGAAGTCTCGACGGCAATGTGGACGACGGACACGCTGTTGCCCATTCATGAACAGGCTTCGCCGGTCATGCTGCTCGATATCGATTCGCCATCGCAGCCGTCTGCCGAAGAAGGGTTGAATGTGCTCCAGAAATTGCGTCAGACGGGGTATTCCGGGAAAGTCATCGCGTACACCGGGAGACCTGAGCGAAGTGTGGCGGTGCGCGCGGTTCAGTGCGGGGCCTGTGATGTCCTCGCCAAGTCCCTTGATACAGTGCAATTACTGCAGAGTATAGAACGAGTCGCGCGGGTCGCCGATCTGGAACAGGAAGCGCGCGGGGCCATGGTGGTTGGCGGGCCCGAAGAATTCAGCGGCATGTTGGGCATGAGTGCGAGTATCAATCGGATTTTTGATGCTATTCGGAAGGTGTCGACGAGTGATGCGCCGATTCTGATCACTGGCGAAAGCGGCACCGGCAAAGAACTGACGGCGCGTGCGATTCACGCCCGGGGATTACGCAAACAGGGGCCATTCATTCCGATCAACTGCGGGGCCATCCCGGAAAGTCTCCTGGAATCCGAGCTTTTTGGCTATGAGCGAGGCGCCTTTACGGGCGCCGTCGGGCAGAAAAAGGGAAAAGTGGAGTTTGCCCAGGGTGGGACGTTGTTCCTCGATGAGGTCGGTGAACTTCCCAATGCGTTGCAGGTCAAGTTACTGCGGTTCCTTCAGGATCACACGTTTGAGCGAGTCGGCGGGCATCAGGCGATTGAGATGAACGTGCGGATCATTGCCGCCACAAACGTGAATTTGAAGGAAGCGATCGAGAAGGGGACCTTTCGGGATGACCTGTATTATCGGCTGGGCGTGGTGCACATCAACCTGCCTCCGTTACGGGAACGAGGCGAGGATGTGTCGCTGATCGCCATGGCGTTTCTGCGGCAGGCCGCTGCTCACTACAATAAACCTCTGTACGGGTTTACTCGTGAGGCGCTGGAGGCGATGCAGGCCTATTCCTGGCCGGGCAATGTGCGGGAGTTATCCAACAGGATCGGACGTGCCGTGGTCATGGCGGAAGGCACGCATATCACCGCTGCCGATTTGGATTTGCCTCGCCAGGCCCCGCCGCAGGACGACGGATCAATTTCACTGAAGGTCAATCAGCAGCGGATCGAAACGGACCTGATCATGAAAGCGTTCACCCTCTCACAGGGGAACTTGAGCCGGGCCGCCCAGGAGCTCGGCATTAGCCGCTCCACGTTGTACCGGCGACTTCGCCAATATGGAATGGAACGATCTCTTGAGGCCCGCCGGTTTCCCGGTCTCTCGCCGCGCGCTTCGATGACGGAGCATTGATCTCTCGGACGTGTCTGCTGCGGTATGGTGTCATGCGAACGAGGCGAGCGACGCTGCGGCAGCAGGGATACGCCGCTCGCGAGTGTAAATTGGTTGACCACTTCTTTGGTATTTGTTAAGAAGAAGAGTCTTCCGGTCTCTGCTGGCCTGGTTCCTCCCGAGGTATCGTCAGCCTATTTGCATAGCGCCTGTGTTGCCGTGCAGTTTGCGTCCGCCAGTGTGTGCGAACCGTCTCTGTCAACAGACATTGCGGCGTGATGCGAGAGTGCCCACGACAGATGACTCGCACGTTTCGCGAGGAGACGAATTGATGCCATCCGAGGTTCTTTCTGTGTCGAGTCGACGGAATTTTTTGCGTACGGTCACCGTAGGCACGGCGCTATTCGTTGCCAACCTGGCTCTTCCTGCAAAAGCGCGAGCGTCGCGACTCCCGACAGGACGCATCAGCTTGTTCAATCTGCAGACCGAAGAACGCTTGTCAGTCACGTTCCGGACAGAGAGCGGAACATACGATCAGTCTGCGCTCGACGACCTCAATTATTTTTTGCGGTGTCACCATTCGAATGAAACGACGACGATGGATGTGCAACTCATCGAATTCGTCACACTCGTTCAACAGAAGGTCGGTGGCCGCCGGGACATTCATATCGTGTCCGCCTACCGTTCACCTGAATATAACGAACAGCTCATCAGAATGGGCACTCGCGCGGCACGCCATAGTTATCATGTGTCGGGACAGGCGGTTGATGTCCAGATTCCCGGCGTCCCTTTGCGGACTGTTCGGGAAGTCGCGTTGCGACTTGGTTGTGGCGGAGTCGGGTACTATCCGCGCGGAAAGTTTGTGCACCTCGATTCGGGACCCTTCCGGCATTGGTAGGCAGTCCCTCCATTCCTCCTTCGATCCTTCTTGAGTAATCCGGACAGAGTTTCGCGAAGCTCCTCTGCGCTTCCGGTATTCGTATGACCATGGTCGATTGCCGTGATAGGCTGATCAAAGGCGGAACCATCTTAGCGACGACCATCGCCGTTGCAGACGAACCTGAGCACAATGTTTCGCACGAGTCTGGGCAATTGATCACACCGTCTCAAAGACTGTGGAAAAAGGAGCTGGCACATGCATGTCACGGCAGGAGACGTCGTCTCAGTCGAATACGTCATTCGCCTCGAAGATGAGCAGGTCATTGACACGACCGTCGGCGAGGCTCCGTTGGTCTACACCCACGGACAGCATGAGATCTTGCGCGGGCTCGAAGCAGGACTCGAGGGCATGGCAATCGGTGCTGCAAAACGCGTGACTGTTATGCCCGTGGATGGTTATGGCGAGAGACATCCGGAGGGGCTATTCGAAGTCCGAAGGGATCGTGTGCCAGTGGAGGCTCAGCGCGTTGGGGCGAAGCTGGAAACGACGGCTCCTGACGGGAGGGTTGTGTTTCCCTATGTGGCCGAGATCAAGCCGGAGGTCATTGTCCTGGACCTCAACCATCCGCTTGCGGGAAAGACCTTAGTCTTCGATGTCAGAGTAATCGATATCGAGAGAGAAGGAAGTCTGGGTGCGGAGGAGATAGCACCGGCAAAGAAGGGGGAAAGTTAGCCGACCAGGTCCGGGTTCATCTTCGCCATGGATTGAACCGAGGTGGCTTTGATTTCGTTGTAGACGATGGCGCGACCGGCTTGACGCAGGCGGCTGAAGATTCCTTCGACCACGACGTAGTCACCTTCTCGAACATCCGCCTTTCCAAGACCCACTACTTTCACCGTTCCTGCCGTGTCCTGCAAAAGAAAGCCGAATGCCGGTTGACCGTCGCGATTCGTGGCAAGCTGAAAACTGCTTACGCGTCCACTGACGGTTACGACCTGATGATTGTAATGATCGGGATGAGCCAACAGTTCCGTGACTTCAACGAGACCCGCAGCGAAGAGCGAAGCCACCGGCATGATCGAGAGGGACAAGACCAGCATGCACAACATCAGACCCGCGACTCTCGCCAGTGACCGGACAGGAATCATGACATGATCGTGCCGCATGATAGGTGGATTATACAAAATACTCTCCCCGCTGAGAAGCCGGTTGAAAAAGAAATCTTGCCGGGTCCGTGGGAAACCAGCCGATGTTCCAGAATCGACCATGCAGCTGTCGACAGTGCGTTAGCGTTGAAGGTCGTTGTGTAACTCCCCGATGAAACTGGTCAGCACGTGCTGCTGCATTTGCCCCATCTCTTCCGCCTTTGGCTGTGCTGCTTCGTCGGTCAGTGCAGGGACATCCTTCGGGGTCGGCGCTGTACGGGCCAGGAGTTCTTCTTCAAGGGCGTCCGGGCTGGAATCAATCTCCGACAGGACTGCCAGGAGCCGTTGCAAGCCGAAGACGGAGCGCGTGTTTTCAGAGTGCACGGCATTGGAGCTGGCACCATGAACGAGTGACAACCAGAACTTTGCCTCCAGGTCCTCCCCCAGGGTGCCCCAGGCGAAGGTCCGGAGTTTTTCCACCAGGGCTTCCTCAGTTCGTTCGAGGCCATCATACAGCGCGATAGATCGTTCAACCGGTTGTTCGCCTAAGACGGCAAGCGTTTCTTTCCAGAGATCAAGTGCTCCCGTCGTCGGGACTGTCTGGGCTGACGCCTTTTGCAAGGCGGATTGAATGGCGTGAAGATACTGGTGAAGATGTTTCACCTTGCGGCCGGCCAGGCTCCCGGCCGGAATCCCCCAGATATGGCCAATCTCGTGATCCTGCAGTGGAGCGGCGTTGATCGATTTCCATTCCCGCTCCGAGACTTCCAGGCGCTTCCTGTACTTCTCAATCAAGCGGAGTTGAGCCTGAATTTCCAGACCAAGCCTGGCCTCCTGATAGGACTCAGCAGAGATCTCATCCTCGTCCCACCTGCGGTTCAACGATCGAATCGCCGGCTTAGGGACTGCCGTGCGGGCGCTTTGCGTAATGGCGTTCACGGCTTCAGCGTCGAGCTTGAAACGCGTGCGTAGCAGATCGGTGGTTGCCCGAATCATTCCTTCAGCCAGGGCGATCATGCCCTTCATGGCTTCCATTTGCAGCCAGAGGCGCTCTCGGCGCAGGCGGACTCGACGGCGATACTCATCTCTTCGATTAGTCACATCCCGCAAGGCATCCTGCTTGACCATCTGGTGGATGGGTTTGGAGCCGGCCACGCAGCGAGGGTCCGGTCGGTCGGCGGCGATATAGCTGATTTCCTCGGGCGTGATGTCAAAATGCTGCAAGAGCAGCAGCTTGAGCATGACCCTGCCCTGAATCGGTGCTTGTTCGATGGTGGAGGCGATAAGTTCCGAGGTGAGTAACGCGGACATGGTGTGGCCTCTCTGCGAGGTAAAAGGTTCGCTCAGGCCGTGCCCTGATGGCTATTTTCAAGGTAGACCGCGACGTATTCCCGAATGTGTTGGATGCTGCCGCTGACGAACAATTCGCGCGGGATTTCGACCCGCACCAGCTTGGCGGGGTCGACGCCCCGATCGATGGCATATTCTTCGTCGATATACAGGGTCACAGAACCGTCAGGGTGGCGAATCGCATAGACCGCATTGTTTTCGGCCATAGGAGCTGCTCCATCTGAGGATGGGGAACGGTATCGCTATTACAGGTAACACAGCCTAGAGCCGAGTGTCAAAATGCGATCTTCAACTGCCGAGCGGATCTAGTCAACGCTGGAACATCCGTCGTCGCCAGAGGATGTAGCTGGTAAAGGCAATGAGGGCGATCAGCAGAGTGTTCCGAATTCGACCCGGTCCGAAACAGGTTAAATTGACGAGGGCATTGGTGGTTCCGTAGGCCGCATAGACCAAATACACCAGGAGTGACCACTTCTTGATGCGCAGAAAGCCGTACCCCACCCAGGTATGGAGAAATGGGGAAAGGGCCTTGGTGACGAAGCCGGCAGCTCCGTCCAACTTTGTACAGAAAAATGGCAAGAGATAGTCGGGGTTCTTGGCGATGATAATCGCATCGTTGGCGGCGCTGACCAGAAAGAGGAGGCCAAGGAACCGGATATCATGCCCCTCTGCCCATGCCAGGCGGCCGGTTCGCACGAGGTCCGAGCCCGAGGCGGCCGGTCCGAGTGCGGCATCGTAACTCTGCAGTGCCCACCAGGGAAGGGCGAGGAGCATGAAGAAGAAGACTTCCGCCGCTCGACCCGATACGCGTCCCAGGCCCAGACTAAGGATGATGAGGAGAATCGTGATGAAGCCAAAAAACATCGCGGCTTTATGCCGTCCGCGGAGCAGGTGACCGAGTCCGGGGAGAATGGCTGAGTACACGGCTGCGCGGTAATCGGAGGCCGGGTGAGTTTGAGCTTCAACTGACATGGATCTGCGGAGGTGCAGTGGCTTAATGGATAAGTGGGGTAGAACGTACACGGCCCTCGATCAACTGGATCGAAGGCCGTGCGAACCGTCAGGGAGTGTCAATCGATTTTAACCGCCGAGCGTGTCTAAGGCTTCCTTCAGGCTCTTGCGGATGCAGGTGAAGATCGGTGTGTCGCGCAGGGTATACCGGCTGCCTTCCGTTTCCCGGAGCGCCATGACGAGATCCAGGAAATCTTCCGGCTTGTCGCTCTCAAACGCCACAACCCATTCCTGGTCGTCGAGACCGAAGGAGTACGTGGTATTCAGTTTGACCGAGGGGAAGCGATGGCCGACTTCAATGTGTTCGTCCATCATGCCCTGTCGCGCGGCCTTGGTGAGCAGGAACCATTCGCGAGTCTTCACGAACGGATACACGAAGATGTACTTCGCCTTGCCCGGCACAACCGTCAGCCGTTTGCTTTCCTGATTCTCGTGGGTGTGATTGTCGACATAAATGGAGCGTTTGGTGATTGCGAGGTACGAGTACGGATTGAGAATGTACTTCCCCAATCCGGACGCCAGGATCTTGGTGCTCATTTCCTGGAACAATTCGAGTTCATAGCTGATACGCCAAAGCATGAGGTCGCAGTCGCCGCGAATACCGACGCTCGTGTACGCGATCACGAGCACTTTTCCCTGGTATTCCTCCACGGCACGCAGGAACTCCTGTTTTCCGCGCGTGCGCTCATCTTCAGGAAGCCGACGCCATGCCGGATCAACTTTGTAGAAGGTGAAATTCACGTACTGACGGCGGGGCGCTTGTTCGGGGCTGGACATGAGGAACCCTCCAGGCAACTTCTTGATAATGTGAAAGAATAAGAATTAGCTCTTTAGCATTTCGTCTCCTAGGCTGTCAACCGATGGCGGGGTGCGGCGGCAGCGAATTGACAGGCCCCTATCGATCTGGTACTGCCTCCTCATCATGCGTACCATTCGGCGACGGTGTGCCGGTTTCAAACTCGCGCTCTACCTGTTCGTCGTCGCAGGGACGGGCCCCCCGGCTCTGTCGCTCGCCATCGAAGTGCAGCCGACTCCCGAACAAATTCAAGCCACGATGGAACGGGGGAAAACGGCCGCTGCCAAGGGTGCGTCTCCGGATCAGCTGCATGAATGGTTTGGCGCCAAAGAGGATCTGACTCCGCACGGATTCATCATGACCAAGCTGGGCAGTCTGCTGGTCATGGCCAACCACTTGTCGTTGCGGGCGCTGTCTCCCACCGATCAGGACGTTGCGCAGGTGATGGCGAACGGCAACCTTCTGGTGAATGTCGTGCTGTTCGGCGACCGCGTGAACTTCGCTGCTGACAGTTATATTGTATTGGAGCAGGCAGGACGGACGGTCAAACCTTCCTCGGTTCGATTTGATGCGCGGGGTGAACGCACATCCGTCTGGCCCCAACAGCCTGCCTATCGCGCGAAGGTGATTGCCCAATTTCCCTACGCCGATCTCGATCCGCATGCGAAGACAACCTTGAGCGTGTTTCCATCCAGCGGCGGGCAGGTAACCTTCGAATTGGACTTTGCCCATATCGAATAACGTGAACATTCCTTCACGCCTTTCAAACTATAAAGGTTGATTCCGCATGAACAAGTCCAAAGCCTGGACGGCTGAAACCATCGCCATCGGGTCTGAGTTATTGCTCGGTGGCCGGATGGATACGAACTCTTTGTTTATCGCTGATCATCTGGCGACGTGTGGTGTGGAGCTTCGATACAAGTCGATTGTCGGCGATGAGTTGTCCGATATCGTGGGGGTGCTCAAAACGGCGGCCCGGCGCGTCCGCGTGGTGATCATCACGGGTGGATTGGGACCGACGATCGACGACCTCACGCGTGAGGCGGTTGCGCAGGCGACGGGACAACGCCTGAGCCGACGAAAGACAGCACTTGATGGGATGATCGCTCGTTTCGCCGAGTGGGGGCGAACGCCGACGAAGGCGCAGTTGCGACAGGCGATGATTCCTGCAGGCGGGGAAGTGCTGACCAATCCGGTTGGTACGGCGCCGGGGTTCGCCTTGATCTGGAAAGACACGTTCTTTGCAGCCTTACCCGGAGTGCCACGTGAGATGGAGCCGATGATCCAAGACGGAGTCCTGCCTCGCCTGCAGGCCTGGATCGGTAAGCACAAGGGAATCCCTGCCACTCCCGTCATTCGGCGGGTGCTGCACACCTCCGGCGTGCCGGAATCCATTGTGGATCAGCGATTGGAGGGATTGCTTCCGGACGGGACGGCGATTCAGCTCGGTATTTATGCTTCCCCCATGGAAGTGATGGTGTCGCTCACAGGGCCGGAGAAGGAGTCGGGGCCTGTGACGATTGACCGCCTGTTTGAAGACGCGAAGACCCGGCTCGGAGACATTATGTATGGGGAGGCGGACGAGACGATGGAATCGGTGGTCGGGCGATTACTCACCGATCAACACCTGACCCTGGCCTTGGCCGAATCGTGCACCGGCGGATTGATCGGCCATCGGCTGACTCAGATACCCGGATCGTCAGCCTACGTGGATCGGGGCGTTGTGAGTTACAGCAATCGCGCGAAGGTGGAGTTGTTGGGCGTCTCTCCGGATCTCCTCGACCGGCATGGCGCGGTTAGTGCCGAAGTGGCGGCCGCCATGGCGCGAGGCATTCGTGAACGCAGCGGCGTATCAGTTGGGTTGAGTGTGACCGGCATTGCCGGACCGGGAGGCGCCACGAAGAGCAAGCCGGTGGGACTTGTCTATGTGGGGCTTGATGGCGGACCGGGCGAGAACCTGACGAAGGAATTCCGTTTTCATGGCGGCGACCGGAGCGTCATCAAGCAGCGCTCCTCGCAGGCCGCGCTGGATGTTCTCCGTCGCTGGTTGATCACGAAAGGTGGCGGATGATCAGGGCGTTTCTGGCCGTCGAACTGCCTCCGGATTTTCGCGCGGCCCTATCGGTTATCCAGCAGGATCTCAAGCGACGGCTGGAGCCAGCGTTCGGACGGCAGGCGCGTGTCAGTTGGGTACAACCAGCCTCCATGCATCTGACAGTGAGGTTTCTGGGCGAGACGCCGCAAGAGGTGATCGAATCCCTTCATGCAGTGGTTTCCGAAGTAGTCGCCAATCATCACATGATTGAAGTGCCCTTTTCCCGGCTGGGATCGTTCCCTCGAATCCAACAGCCGAGAGTTCTGTGGGCTGGACCGCTGGAAAGTTGGGAGCAGGGAAACCACGGGCAGCGCTTGCAGGCATTGTATCGGGCGGTGGAGGAGGTATGTCGGGAGGCCGGTTTGGCTGCGGAGGTGCGGCCGTTCAGTCCGCATCTGACGCTAGCACGAATAAAAGAAGGGGAGCGACAGGTTGGACAGGTCCTGGCTCAAAGCGGGGCGTTGGATCAACCGGTGATGATCGGTGTCCTGCCGATCAAGGCGCTCGTCATGATGAGAAGCGAATTGCGTCCCGCCGGGCCGGTCTATTCGAAGCTGTGGGAATGTCCGCTGGCAGCTTCGGCAGCCTGAGCGACACGTCTGGCCGCATGACCTCGTGCGCGAGTCATTTATCGCGTGAGACATTCCTCAGCGACAGAAACGGCCTCCATATCAGTCAGTGAGGCGACCTGCATGCGACACATCGCTGAGACGATCCCTTCATACACGACTGCTGCCGCGGCAGACCAGGCGGGATTGAACGGTTCGCCACGAAAGGCCGCCTCGGCGGCTTTTTTTTCGTCATAGGTCAAGTCGCGTGGCGCGCGAGCGGCGGGCACATGCAATTGAACCGCAGATTGTCCTGAATGATCGTCCATGTGTTGCTGTGGCATGGGGGCCTCCTGCATCCGTAAGAGGTGAACGAATACTCCAGGTAGGAGCAAGCTTGGTGCCAAGCGCATTGTCCCTCACCAAGAATGTCGGCGCGTCCGCGCTATGACTTTAGCCGTCCGCTCTTTGGCCAACTCCCTTCAGTCTCAAACACATTTTCATATACTTACGCGTCAGGTCGCCAGGAAGGACTCGCGATGCACGGCGGGCGAAGACCAATACCCTCTCACGTCGGAGACGTGGCAGCTATGACGGAAGGCTGCGGGTTTTTTGACGTCGATGCCGGAAGCAGGTATGGAGCATCAGGGGATTTCGATGCATGGTTTCGCGAGATTCACGAAGGGGCTCCATCCCGTCTTGCTTGACGAGATTGGATGGATCGCAGGCCCGTGCGGGCTAGGCTTCTTCCTTCTAAGTCCGGTATAATCCGCTGTTCTGTCTGCGTTCCTGGTCTGAGTCTGGCGCGTGGTCAACTCATGGCCGGCTGGTGCGTTGTCTCCCACGGCATGCGAGACAGGCACACTTCACGAGTCATGTCGCGAGAAGGAGTTATGAATGTCTGAAAAAGATGAAAAGAAACGCGCGTTGGACCTGGCCCTGGCTCAGATTGAAAAACAATACGGCAAGGGCGCGGTGATGAAGCTGGGGACCGATGATCGACCGGCCGACGTACCGGCGATCTCGAGCGGATCCTTGGGATTGGATATTGCGCTCGGCGTAGGGGGATTCCCTCGTGGGCGCGTCATCGAGATTTTTGGACCGGAGTCGTCCGGTAAAACCACCCTGACGTTGCATGCGATCGCCGAGGCACAGAAGGCCGGTGGCGTAGCGGCCTTCATCGACGCCGAACATGCGCTGGATTTGACCTATGCCAAGAAGTTGGGCGTACACACCGACGACTTGCTCGTGTCGCAGCCGGATACCGGCGAGCAGGCGCTGGAGATTGCGGAGACCCTCGTCCGCAGCGGCGCCATTGACGTGATTGTCGTGGACTCCGTCGCGGCGCTGGTGCCTCGAGCTGAGATCGAAGGCGAAATGGGTGATGCCCATATGGGGTTGCAGGCACGACTGATGTCCCAGGCCTTGCGTAAACTGACGGCTGCCATCGCCAAATCGCAGACGACCCTGATCTTCATTAACCAGATCCGCATGAAAATCGGTGTGATGTTCGGCAATCCGGAAACCACGACGGGCGGCAACGCCTTGAAGTTTTATTCGTCCGTGCGCCTCGACATTCGTCGGATTGAGTCGATCAAGGATGGGCAGGATGTCACCGGAAGCCGCGTCCGCGTCAAGGTGGTCAAGAACAAGATGGCCCCGCCGTTCAGACAGGCGGAATTCGACATCATGTTCGCCGAGGGAATTTCCAAATCGGGCGAGATTGTCGATATGGGAGTCGAGAAGCGCGTGGTGGAGAAGGCCGGCGCCTGGTACTCCTATAAGGGCGAGCGATTGGGCCAGGGGCGTGAAGCCGTCCGCGACTTTCTCAAGACCAACCCGGCCATCGCCAAGGAGATCGAAGGCAAGGTGCGCGAACTAGCCGGGCTGCCTTTGCGCGGGGCCGAGAAGAAAGCCGAGGCCAAAGAGGCAAAAGAAGAGAAACCCGAGCGCAAGGTTGAGATTCGCCAGGACGAGAAGCGCGGCCACAGTGCGAGAGTGACATCATAGGCAGCAGGATGTCGGCTGGACGTGGTGTACCACGACGCAGGGAGTCGCCGATGGATTTCCTGACAATGGCGATCCGGTACCTTGGCCGTGCTGAGCGGACAGCCTCTCAGGTCCAGCACTACGTTCAAGAAAAAGGGGCGAGCCGGGTGCAGGGGCACGCGGTTGTCCGTGAGTTACAGCGGCGCGGGTATCTCGACGATCAAGCCTATGCCACCCGGTGGGCGGAAGCCCGGCTCTCGCGACGCCCGATGGGACGTGAACGACTGAAGCTGGAACTCCTTCGTCGAGGCTTCGAAGATACGGTGGCGGAGCGGGCCTTGTGCAGTGCTTACCGGTCGGTTTCTGAACAGGAATTGGCGTGCCAGGCGTTAGAAGGACGAACGACGAGGATGCGTCCACTACAGTGGGTGAGATTTTTGCGGCAACGCGGGTTTGATGACGACACCATTCAGCAAGTCACGCAAGTCGACTTGGAGACGGGGTTAGACGAGTTATGAGCCAAAGTGTAAACGATCTGCGGCGAGCCTTCATCCGGTACTTTGAGCAGCAGGGCCATCGAGCGGTGCCGAGCGCGCCGTTGATTCCACAGGCGGATCCCACGTTGCTGTTTACGAACGCCGGGATGAATCAATTCAAACGGGTGTTCCTGGGTGAAGAAACGCGCGCCTATCAGCGGGCCGTGACCGTGCAGAAGTGTCTGCGTGCCGGCGGCAAGCACAATGACCTTGAAAATGTCGGCTACACCAGGCGGCATCATACGTTCTTCGAAATGCTCGGCAACTTTTCCTTCGGCGATTATTTCAAGGAAGACGCCATCCGCTTCGGCTGGGAATTTCTGACCTCGGTGGTCGGGCTGTCGAAAGACCGGATGTGGATCACGATCTTTCGCGAAGACGACGAAGCCGATCGGTTGTGGCGGAAGATCGGCGTGTCCCCGAGCCGTATCGTGCGTTGTGGCGAGAAGGACAATTTCTGGCAGATGGCCGACACGGGTCCCTGCGGGCCTTGCTCGGAACTGCACTTCGATCAGGGGCCGTCGGTGCCGGGCGATGATACGCCGAACGGTGAAGGCGACCGGGTCATTGAGATCTGGAACCTGGTGTTCATGCAATTCAATCGCGATAGCGCCGGGACGCTCAATCCGCTTCCAAAGCCGAGCATCGACACCGGCATGGGACTGGAGCGACTCACGGCGGTCGCGCAGGGCCGGCTCAGCAATTACGACAGTGATTTGTTCGCGCCATTGCTGGCCGCGATTGGACGGCGAGCCGGTGCTGAGTACGGAGCGGTGGAGCAGTCAGATCGGTCCATGCGGGTCATTGCCGACCACCTTCGAGCCATTACGTTTCTGATGGCTGACGGTGTCCTGCCGTCGAATGAAGGGCGGGGCTATGTGCTTCGGCGAATTCTCCGGCGAGCGGCCCGTCACGGACGGTTGCTCGGTATCACCGAGCCGTTCCTGCACGAATTGACGGCGACGGTCGTGGACCAAATGGGCGAGGCCTATCACGAATTGCGGCCGGCGGCCGGGACGGTGGCGGAAGCGACGCGCGGTGAGGAAGAGCGGTTTATCGCCACACTGGATCAAGGGCTGCCGATCCTGAACGACATGCTGTCGAAGGTGAAGGCGTCGGGGCAGCACGTGTTGCAGGGGACGGAAATTTTCAAACTCTACGACACGTACGGGTTTCCGATGGATCTCATCGCGGAAGCCTGCCGTGAACAGGGGATCACCCTTGATGAAACCGGCTTTGAAGCGGCCATCGAAGAGCAGCGGACGCGCGCCAGAAAAACGGCGGGCTTCGAGAGCGAAACCGCGAGGCCGGCCCTGAGCGACGTGGCGACGCGTGTCGGAACCACCGCATTTGTCGGCTATGACCGCTTGGATTCCGAAGGTGTGGTGCAGGCGCTCCTTCTGGGTGATCGCCTGATCAAGGAGGCCCGCGAAGGCGACGAAATCGAGATCGTGCTCGACGTCACGCCATTTTATGCGGAAGGCGGCGGCCAGGCCGGCGATCAAGGTGTGTTAAGCGGGACCGACGGCCGCGTGGAGATTCGCGAGACCACCAGACCAGTGCCGACGTTGATCGTCCATAAGGGCGTGGTGACATCCGGTTCTATTCGTGAAGGCGAACGGCTGCAGCTCTCGGTGAATCCTCGGACCAGGAAAGATGCGGCGCGTAACCATACCGCTACCCATTTGGTGCATGCCGCGTTGCGCGATCTACTTGGGCCGCACGTCAAACAGTACGGCTCGCTCGTGGCACCGAATCGTCTGCGGTTCGACTTTGCCCACTTCCGGCCCATGTCGTCCCGTGACATCGACGAGATCGAATCGATCGTTAATGAGCAGGTCCGCCTTGATCAGCCGGTGCAAACCGATGTGATGGGCGTGCAGGATGCGGTGGCGGGCGGGGCATTGGCCTTCTTTGGGGACAAGTATGGCGATCGGGTGCGAGTGGTCCAGATCGACACCTTCAGCAAGGAATTGTGCGGGGGCACTCATTGTGGGCGTACGGGGGAAATCGGATTGTTCCGGATCGTCTCTGAATCGGGAGTAGCCGCCGGGGTGCGCCGCATCGAGTGTTTGACGGGGAGTGGTGCCTTGGATTCCCTCAAGCGCCTGGAAGCGGATGTGCGAGAGATGTCTGAACTTCTGAAAGTCGCGCCGACGGAGGTTGTGGCGCGCACCCGGAAGTTGAGCGAACAGCTGAAGGACAAGGAACGCGAACTTGCAGACGTGAAGCTGAAAATGGCGAGCACATCGTCCGGTGACGCGCAGGCACGAGAGATCAAGGGCGTCCAGGTGCACGCGCAACGTACGGATGGCCTCGATGTAAACGGCATGCGGGCGCTCGCCGATCAACTACGGGACAAGCTCCGAAGCGGTGTTGTCGCTTTGGGCGCGGCGAACGACGGCAAGGTCTCGTTGCTGGTGGTGGTGACGAAGGATCTGGTCGGCCGTTTGAAGGCGGGTGAATTGATCAAGGCGATGGCGACCGAAGTCGGCGGGACAGGCGGTGGTCGCCCTGAGATGGCGCAAGCCGGCGGAAAAAATCCCGAAGGGCTGGGACCGGCGCTCGAAAAAGTTTTTGGGTTGGTCCAAAAGGCCTTGGAAGGGTAGACTGATGAAAGGCCAACGGATTCTTGCGATCGATCACGGCTCCAAACGCATCGGCTTTGCCCTGAGCGATGAGCTCGGGTGGCCCGCCCAGCCGTTGGAAACGTTTCATCGACGCAATCCCGAGGCCGATATTCGACATATTCAGGAGTTGGTGCGCGAGCACGAGGTCGGCCGGGTGCTCGTCGGCTTACCGCTTCGATTGGACGGGGAAAGTGGCCCCGCCGCAAAAGTCGTCGAGGAGTTCATCCAACTGCTGGAACCGGCCTTGTCGGTTCCGGTGGTAACCTGGGACGAACGGATGACGACCTGTGCGGCGGAGGACTTATTGATCGCCGCCGATGTCGGCCGCCGCAAACGGAAAGGCATCGTCGATCGCATCGCTGCCGCGATTCTCCTCCAGAGTTACCTCGCGAGTTTGGAGAAGCCGTCGACGAGCCAAGAGCAGGCCATAAGCAATTCCCACGAAGACGATCCCTGGTCTTTTGACGAACCACGAGTCGATGATGCAGAAGCGATTGATTGCGGGACTGGTTCTAGCGATGGTGATACTCTTGGCCCTCTCGGGCTATCTGGTCCTGCGCTGGGCTCAAAGTCCCGTCGCCAGCGGGCTTCCTAAGCCACCCTCCAAGATCGTCACGATTCCTGACGGCAGTACCTTTCAGCAGGTTGCGGGCATGTTGAAGAGCGAGCAGCTGATTCGCAGCCGCTGGGCGTTTCTCCTGCTTGGCCGGTCGCACGACAGTGATCGCAAAATTCGCCCCGGCGAATACGAACTCGATGGCGGCATGTCGCCTCAGGACATTCTGAGTAAGCTGTTGGCGGGCCGGGTCGTATTGCATCCGGTCACGATCCCCGAAGGATACAATCTTGCGCAAATCGCCGAGGTGCTGGCGGGACAGCAGGTGACGGATGCGAAGGAATTCTCGAAGCTGGTGCGCGATCGCACGTTCATTGCGACGCTAGGGATTGAAGCGGACTCGCTGGAAGGCTACTTGTTTCCGGAGACCTATTCCTTTCCTCGCCAAGCCAAGGCCCGTGATGTCATCAAGGCCATGGTGGACGGGCTCCATCGCGTATGGAGCGCCGACTTGCAGGAACAGGCCGCGCGCATGAAGTTGTCGCTCCATCAAGTCTTGACGCTGGCATCAGTCATCGAAAAAGAGACCGGCTCCAAGGAAGAGCGGGAATTGATTGCGGCGGTGTTTCACAACCGGTTGCGAAAGAAGATTCCCCTGCAGAGCGATCCGACGGTCATTTATGGGCTCCCGGCGTTTGACGGCAATATTCATAAACGCGACCTGTCCGTCATGAGCCCCTACAATACGTATCGTGTGCAGGGACTTCCGCCCGGCCCGATCGCCAGTCCAGGAGCTCACTCGCTTCGTGCAGCACTGTTTCCGGCGCAGGCGTCCTATCTCTATTTCGTCTCGCGCAACGATGGCACCCATCAGTTCTCCTCAACCCTGGCCGAACATAATCTCGCCGTGGAAAAGTATCAGAAGCAGCCGTTCCGCAAGCGGGCCAGGGGAAGCCTCGTGACTCACGGCGCGTGATCGTATCGGTGCCTTACTCCACGCCGCATCGCCTCGTGACGGTCTATTGCATCCATCAACATTCATCATCTGAAAGGAATCGCGCATGGGACTTGTGTCGTGGAATGAGAATTTACCTGCTCTGCTGGATCACACGGTATTGCGTCCCGAGGCGACAAAGGCCGACGTCTTGCGGCTGTGTGCCGAGGCGAAGGAGCAGGGATTTGTCGTGATTTTTGTGCCGCCCTGTTATGTCGATGAGGCGGTTGCGGCCGTGGCCGGAACCGCCGTGCAAGTGGGCATTCCGATCGGGTTCCCTCTCGGTGGCCATTCGACCCATGCGAAAGTGACCGAGGCGATCGAAGCGGTGGCGCATGGCGCGCGAGTGTTGGACATGGTCATCAACATCAGCCGCCTGAAATCCGGGGACTATGATTTCGTACGGCAGGATATGGCGGCCGTCGTGCGCGCCACGCCTGGAGTCAACCATAAGGTCATTCTGGAAACCTGTTTGCTCACACGCGAAGAAAAAATTACGGCGTGCCGCCTAGCCGTTGAAGCGGGTATGGACTATGTGAAGACCTCAACGGGATTCAATCAAGCCGGTGCCACGGTGGAAGATGTGCGGCTCATGAAAGAGGCCGTGGCCGGACAGGCGAAGGTCAAGGCTTCTGGCGGCATTCGGGATTGGAAGTCGACACGAGCGTTACTGGAGGCTGGGGCGGATCGGATCGGCACCAGCGCCAGTCTGAAAATCCTGAGCGAGTGGCGTGCGGAACAGGCCGTCATGACTCGCTGAGTCCCACTGGGTACGAAGGAACGGCCGTCACTGTGCCCGGACGGTGAGATTGGCTTGCTCGTTTCAGCGGATTTGATATAGTGCCCCGATGATGACTCGAATCGTCCTGCTGGTCTTAGATGGATTTGGCATCGGGTCTTTGCCCGATGCGGAATCGTATGGCGATGGCGGCTGCAATACGCTGCAGCGGCTGGCTGCGATTTCCAAAGGACTTGCCCTCCCGAATCTGGAACAACTCGGCCTCGGTCTCCTGGGCCAATTTCAAGGTATCCGCCCCATGGCTCAACCGGAGGGCTGCTACGGCATGCTGGGGTTTACGACCAAGGGTAAACACTCGCTGGCCGGACATTGGGAATTGGCTGGGTATGTCATCGAAGATGGTCCGACCCCTCTCGAGGCGTTCACGAGCGAGCTGGCCTCCGGTCTCGAAGCCGCATTGGGACAAAAGACGCTGGGGAACTGTCGCACCGTTCACCTGGAGCCCATTGCAGAGTTCGGCGCGCAGCATCAGAAGTCAGGCATGCCCATCGCGTGGATCGATACCGCCGGGACCATCATGCTGGCCGCCCACGAACAGGTCATCCCGCCTGAGGAGTTGTATCGCCTGGCGCGCGAGGCTCGCCGCCGGCTCAAGGCGACGATGCCGATCGTTCGCGTGGTGGCCCATCCGTTTACCGGCCAGCCGGGACAATTTGCTATTACGGAACGTCGCCGGGATTTTGCCGTGGAAGCACCGGGCCTCACACTGCTGGATCACCTGAGCCAAGCCAGCCAGCTGGTCTTCGGGGTGGGTAAAGTCGGCGACCTTTTCAGCGGGCGCGGGGTCACCAGATCGGTACCCTTGTTTCAAGCGCATGCCGTGATGGACGAAGTCATCGGCATGTTCAGCAAAGCGCCTCGCGGATTGATCTACGCGAATCTTCCCATCATGAGCCCCGATCTGCAGGACACCCTGTCCACGCTGCAACACGTCGATCGCCGGTTGCGCGACTTGCAAGAGTGTCTCAAAGTTGGTGATGTCCTGATCATCACGGGCGACCACGGATT